>NZ_WMLF01000021.1 GCF_014156695.1 Streptomyces durbertensis
ACCTGGGAAGTGCCTCCGACGGTGGCAGAAACAAGGACCTCGACAATCCTCATTCTTGCTGGTCAGAGGCACTTCTCGCTTACCTGACCACCCGTCGGACAGACCGCTTCATGAAAGCGCGAGGCTAGGCCTGGCCGCTAATTCGCCACGGGCACGCAGGAAGGTGGTCATGCGGCCTAAAGGTTGTCTCGTAAGGGGTCAGCTGTGGGCGAGGTTGTGCATGTGGGCGATGCCGGTGGCGGCCCAGTAGACGCCGTTGCCGCGGCGGCGGCAGTCGCGGAGGATCTTCCAGGTCTTCATGCGCGCGAAGACGTGCTCGACGCGGGCTCGCACCCGGCGGTGGGAGGCGTTGTGCTCCTCTTTCCAGCCCGGAAGGTGGGCCTGTCCGGGTCTGCGGCGGTGCGGGATGATCGCGCTGGTGCCCTGGTAGCCGCCGTCGGCAACCACTATCGCTTCCCCGCAGGCCGCTTCGGCACCCGAGGCGTGGAAGGCGGTGCAGTCGTTGCGGTTGCCCGGCAGCGGGTCGCCGACGGTGAACACCAGACGGGTGTCCGCCTGGATGACGACCTGGAGGTTCGTCGAGTAGCGGGTAGTTCTTCGACGGCGCTGCCACGGCGCGATCGCGGGTGGGGACCAAGGTGCCGTCCACGATCAGCACCTCGTGTCGCTTCGGGCGTCGCCGCAGCGGCTGGAGCGCGAGCCAGGGCGCGTGACGGTCGATGATCCGTCCGACTGCGGCCACCGAGATGCCGAACAGTGGGGCGACCTGCCGCATCGTGAGGTTGGTGCGGTAGTACACCGCGACCAGGAGCACGCGGTCGGCCAGCGGCAGGGGTCTGCTGCAGGGATAGGTGACACCTGTCATAGCCTGCCGGGAGGCGGGCTGGGAGGATGTCGTTATGCCCAAGCCGTACCCGCGTGAGTTCCGGGATGATGTGGTGCGTGTGGCCCGGAATCGTGAGCCGGGGACCACGCTCGCCCAGGTCGCGAAGGATTTCGGGATCAACGCGTCCACGCTGAACTCCTGGCTCCGTGAGAGCGAGCGCGACGAACGCCCCCGCGCCGCTGCTGACGCCTCGGTTGCGGAGGATGCGGATCTGCGTGAAGCGCGCCGCAGGATCAGGCAGTTGGAGCAGGAGAATGAAGTCCTGCGGAGGGCCGCGGCGTAATCTCTCGCAGGCGCATCTGCCGGGAAAATGATCTACCCGCTCGTCCGTGAACTGGCCGCCGACAACATTCCCGTGGCGGTGACGTGCAAGGTTCTGGGGATCGCCCGCCAGCCCTACTACCGCTGGCTGGACAAGCCGGTGACCGATGCCGACTACACCGAGGCATACCGCGCCCACGCTCTGCTCACCGCGCACGAGGAAGATCCCGAGTTCGGCTACCGACTCCTTGCCGATGAGGCCAGAGCCGCAGGTGAGGCCATGGCCGAGCGGACCGCGTGGCGCCTGTGCTCGCGGGCGGGGTGGTTCTCCCGCTTCGGCAAGGCCAAGGCCGCCAGGCGGCGTCCGGGGCCGGCGGTCCATGACGACCTCGTCCAGCGGAAGTTCACCGCCGCCGGCCTGAACGAGCTGTGGCTGACCGACATCACCGAGCATGCCACCGCGGAGGGAAAGCTGTACCTCTGTGCGGTCAAGGACGTCGCTTCCGGCCGTATCGTCGGCTACGCGATCGACGACCGCATGAAATCCAGACTGGCGGTGAACGCGATCAACAACGCGGTCGCGATGCGGAAGGCCGCCGGCAGAAGGTCGCGGGATGCGTGGTCCACTCGGACCGCGGCAGCCAGCTCCGCGCGAAGAAGACCCAGAAAGCCCTGAACCGACACGAGTTGATCGGTTCCATGGGGCGGGTCGCGTCGAGCGCGGACAACGCGGCCATGGAATCGTTCTTCGCGCTGCTCCAGAAGAACGTCCTTGACCGCCGGCCCTGGGCCACTCGCGGAGAACTCCGGATGGCGATCGTGACCTGGATGGAAAGGACCTACCACCGCCGAAGACGCCAACGCTCCCGCAGCATGCTGACCCCCATCGAATACGAGATTATCAACCCCACGCAGCTGACCCAAGCCGCGTAACCCCACCTGTCACCTCAAACTGCAGCAGACCCGATGCCTGCCATAACGGTCTCGAAGGTTGGGGCGTCGCCAGCCTGACCTGCGGTGACGTGAAGAGCCAGAGGCCGTGCACGGCTGTCGCTGGCGAGGTGAACTTTCGTACTCAGGCCGCCGCGCGAGCGTCCGAGGGCATGGTCGTCGGGTTCGGCCCGGCCTGGTGCCCCCTTTTCCTGGCACCGGCAGCATGGTGGTGAGCACGGCAGACGGTGGAGTCCACCGACACGGTCCAGCCGAGGTCGGCGTCAGCGTCGGCTGCTGCCAGGACTGCGGCGAGGATGCGTTCCCAGGTGCCGTCTACGGCCCACCTGATCAGGCGTTTATGAGCAGTCTGGAACGAGCCGAGCTCGTCCGGCAGGTCCCGCCAGGGCGAGCAGGTTCGGTACTTCCACGCGATGGCTTTCAAGGTTCGGCGGTGATCCGCCCATCGCCGACCGCGGACCGGATCGGCCGGCATCAGCGGCTCGATCCGGGCCCACATCGCGTCAGTGATCACTGAGCTTCTTCAGCGTTGCAACTCCAGTGTGAGGACGGCCTTGGCGATTGACGTCATGCGGTTGGGGCTGCAGCGAGACCTGCGGAAGATCCGCCAGGACTTCAGGCGGGCGACGCCGCGTTCGACGGGTGCGCGTGCTGCGGCCAGGGCACGGTTGCGGGTCTTGTCGGTGGGGGTCAGTTCCTGTAAGGGCTTGCGTTGATGCCAGTGGTCAGCCAGGGGCCGCCGCCCTGGTAGGCGAGATCGGCCACGATGGGAACGCCCTGGCGCTCGCAGGTCCGGATGATCCGGTGGGTGCGGGCTGGGGGTGCCCCCGGCCGGAGGCTGGGGGAGGTCAGGTCGTGGGTGCGGCCCGGCAGGGCGGGTGAGAGCCACAGCAGTCGACCGTCGGGATCGGTGACGACCTACACGTTCACGCCGTGGCGGCGGTGTTTGTGGGAGTAGTCGGCCCGGCCGTCGCCGACCCGGTCGCATTCGGCGAGGGTGCCGTCGAGCAGGACGAAGTCGGGTTCGTGCTCACGCAGCGTCTTGAGCAGGCCCGGTGCACGTGCGGCGAGCAGGTGGATGACGGCGTTGGTGTAGGCGTGGGCGGTGGATTCGCTGATGCCGAACCCGGCGGCGATCTTCGCCAGGGTGGTGTGTTCGCGCAGGTACACCAGTGCCACCATCGCGCGCTGGGACGGGCGGAGCTTGCAGCGCCGGTCGCCCTCACGGGTGACGATCAGCATGGTGACCCACTCCACGAGTGCGTGTTGCGGCAGGTCGAGTGCGGCAGGATGCATGACCAACGAGGCCCCCGAGCAAGGTGATTGAGACGTCAGACATCTCGATCAACAGCCCGGGGGCCTCGCTCGTTGCGGTCGCAGGAAGTCACCTGATCGGTGGCCATCTCGAAGAAGCTCACTAATCGGACAGACACATCCGATCAACTGACCAACCGGTCAAAGAGACACGCCCTAGTTCGCGAGCATATGACCGGAGGCGCGGACTCCGTTGGGGTCGACAGTACTCCAAGCTGACGACCCCAACGGAGCACCGATGAATCATCAAGCGCCCTGGCCAGAATTGCCGCGGTATGCACCCGCTGGAACAGCGCAGTAACAAGGAACGGTGGGGTCAGCGCTTGGAGCGCGACAGCGCGCGCGCCCGCTCCTTCTGGTCCAGCACGACCTTGCGGATGCGAACGGCGTCCGGGGTCACCTCGATGCACTCGTCCTCGCGGCAGAACTCCAGCGACTGCTCGAGCGAGAGCTTGCGCGGCGGCACCAGGTTCTCCGTGGTGTCGGCCGACGCGGCCCGCATGTTGGTGAGCTTCTTCTCCTTGGTGATGTTCACGTCCATGTCGTCGGAGCGCGAGTTCTCACCGACGATCATGCCCTCGTAGACCTCGGTGGTGGGCTCGACGAAGATCACGCCGCGCTCCTGGAGGTTAAGCATCGCGAACGGTGTCGCGACGCCGGCCCGGTCGGCCACCAGGGAGCCGCTGCGGCGGGTGCGCAGCTCGCCGAACCACGGCTCGTGCCCCTCGGAGATGGAGTGCGCGATACCCGTGCCACGGGTCTCCGTCAGGAACTCGGTACGGAAGCCGATCAGGCCGCGCGAGGGCACGATGAACTCCATCCGCACCCAGCCGGAACCGTGGTTGGTCATCGTCTCCATGCGGCCCTTGCGGGACGCCATGAGCTGCGTGATCGCGCCCAGGAACTCGTCGGGGGCGTCGATGGTCATCCGCTCGACCGGCTCGTAGAGCTTGCCGTCGACCTCCTTGGTGACCACCTGCGGCTTGCCGACGGTCAGCTCGAAGCCCTCCCGGCGCATCGTCTCCACCAGGATCGCCAGCGCCAGCTCGCCCCGGCCCTGGACCTCCCAGGCGTCCGGGCGCTCGGTCGGCAGCACCCGCAGCGAGACGTTACCGATCAGCTCGCGGTCCAGCCGGTCCTTCACCAGGCGGGCGGTCACCTTGTGGCCCTTGCCGCCCTTGCCGACCAGCGGCGAGGTGTTGGTGCCGATGGTCATCGAGATGGCCGGCTCGTCCACCTGGATCAGCGGCAGCGCGATCGGGTTCTCCGGGTCGGCCAGCGTCTCGCCGATCATGATGTCCGCGATGCCGGCGACCGCGCAGATGTCACCGGGGCCGGCCTCCTCGGCCGGCTTGCGGGTGAGCGCGTCCGTCATCAGCAGCTCGGTGATCCTGACGTTCTGGACCGAGCCGTCGCGCTTCATCCACGCGACCGTCTGGCCCTTGCGGAGCGTGCCCTGCTGCACCCGGCACAGGGCGATACGGCCCAGGAAGTTGTCCGCGTCCAGGTTGGTGACGTGCGCCTGGAGCGGGGCGTTCTCCTCGTACGAGGGCGCCGGCACGGTCTCCAGCAGCGTGGTGAAGAACGGCTCCAGGCTGTCGCTGTCAGCCGGGACGGTGCCGTCCTCCGGCTTGGTCAGCGAGGCGATGCCGTCGCGGGCGCAGGCGTAGACGATCGGGAACTCGATCTGGTCCTCGGTCGCGTCCAGGTCCAGGAACAGGTCGTACGTCTCGTCGACGACCTCGGCGATCCGCGAGTCGCTGCGGTCGGTCTTGTTGATGCACAGGATCACGGGCAGCTTCGCCTGGAGCGCCTTGCGCAGCACGAACCGGGTCTGCGGCAGCGGGCCCTCGGAGGCGTCCACCAGCAGCACCACCGCGTCGACCATCGACAGACCGCGCTCGACCTCGCCACCGAAGTCGGCGTGGCCCGGGGTGTCGATGATGTTGATCGTCACCGGGCCGCCACCGCCCTTGGGGTGGTACTTCACCGCGGTGTTCTTCGCGAGAATGGTGATGCCCTTCTCGCGTTCGAGGTCGTTGGAGTCCATCACCCGGTCGTCCACCTGCTGGTGGGCGGCGAAGGCGCCGGCCTGCTTGAGCATGGCGTCGACGAGGGTGGTCTTGCCGTGGTCGACGTGGGCGACGATGGCGACGTTACGGATGTCGTTGCGCGTGGGCATGGCTAGCGGCCGCTTCTCCGGGGTGTCGTGGATGCTGCGCAACCTTCCGGGTCACGCGCCCGCCGGACTGATCATCTGCCACGGCCAGGCTCTCCCATGTTACGGCCCGTACGGGCAACGCTCCTCCCCGGCCGCTCGCCGGGCGGGTGTCGGGAGCGGCGCGAGCCCGGCGGGACGGACCGTGTCCGTCCCGCCCGGGCCGGTGTCCCGCCGCGGTCGGCGCGTACTCAGGAGCGGTAGGCGATGTCCTGGTAGCGGGGGGTCTCGAAGCCGAAGGCACCCGCGTTGACCAGCTTCTTGTTCACCGCGACCAGCTCCGGCCGCTGGTACAGCGGCACCGAGCCGGCCACCGCCCACACCCGGGCGTCGATCCGCCGCAGCAGGTCCTGGCGGGCCCGGTCGTCCAGCTCGTTCGCCGCCTGCTCGAAGAGCAGGTCGATCTGGTCGGTGCCGACGCGGGAGTAGTTCTGCTCGATCATCAGCGTCCCGTTCGGCGCCGGCACCGGCTTGGCGAAGACCGGGCGGGCGTCGGTCACCGGGAAGGCGCTCACCGGCCAGGAGAACAACGCCAGGTCGAAGTCGCCGGAGGCGATGTGGTCGGCGAAGTACGACTCGTCACGGACCTGCTGGAGTTCGGTGCGCACCCCGACGCGCTCCAGCATGTAGGCGATGCGGTGGCCCGTGGAGCGCAGCTGCTCGGAGCCCGGGCCGGCCGGCAGCACCATGCGCAGCACCAGCTCCTTGCCCTCCTTCGCCCGCACCAGGCTGCCCTCGGCGCGCAGCAGCCCGCCGACGAACCGCGACAGCGCCCGGTACGCCTCGTCCGCCGCCTTCCGGGACTCGTCGGCCCGGTCCCGCAGCGCGGTGAGACGTTCGCCGCCCTCGCCCTCCGCGGCGTCCGCCGCCCGCTCGTCCGCGTACGCGGTCTGCCGCAGCAGTCCGACGTGGGCGGTCGCCGAGCTGTGGGTGAGGCCGCCGAAGACGGGCGCGGTGACGGTGTGCGGGGAGCCGCCTTCCTTGTCGGCGGTCGTGCTCCTGGCCGCCTTGGCCTTGGCGTCCTCGGCGCTCTGCTCGGCGTCCGCGCCCGAGGCGGCCCGGGCGCCGGGCAGCGGACCGCCCTTCCAGCCGGCGGAGGCCAGCAGCCCGGCGGCCGCCTCCGTGCCCGGCTTGCCCAGCGCGGCGCTGCTGTCGTGGTAGCCGTCCTGGCCGGCCAGCCGCAGATGGCTGCCGAGCGGCTTGCCGGGCAGCCCCACCGGGCGCATCGCCTCGGCCGCCAGCTTGTCGCGGTCCAGGGCGCGGGCGATGGCCCGGCGGACCCGCTCGTCGCGGAGCGGTCCGGAGGTGGCGTTCATGGTGAGCTGGGTGTACGCCGGCCCCAGCGCGCGGCGGACGGTCAGCTCGCGGAGGTTCTTGCGCTGTTCGGCGGCCTTCGCCGCGGCCTCGGCGGCCTTGGCGGCGGCCTTGGCCGACACCTTCCCGCTCTTGCCGTCGGCCTGCTCGTCGACGTCGGCTTCCGCCTCGACGTCGGCTTCCGGCGCCTCCGCGTCGGGCTTCGTCTCGGCGTCGGCGTCGGCGTCCTTCTCGGCGTCCTTGTCGGCGTCCTTGTCGGCCTTCTTCTCGGCGTCCTTGTCGGCCTTCTTCTCCGGCTTCTCCTGCTTTTCCGGCTTGGCGGCCTTCTCGGGCGGGGTGTCCGCGCCGGACTCCCGGCCGCCGTCGAGCACCTTGGTGAGTTCCGACGCCTCGATCTCGGCGAGGTCGAGCTTGCCCTCGGCCAGCGCCTTCGCCCGCTTCCCCCGGGCGACCGGGGTGAGCACGATCGAGTCGAGCCGGGCCCGGTCGCCCCACCACTTCGGGTTGCGTTCCAGGGTGACCGTGCGGGCCTTCTTGCCCAGCTCGCCGTCGTCGGCGAGCTGGAAGGGGCCTGCGGCGGCCGGCAGGCGGGTGCGCGACGCCTCGTTGAACGCCTTGGGGTCACCCATCACCGAACGCGGGTACAGGGGCGTGAACAGCGACTTCCAGTCGCTGTAGGGGCGGGCGAAGGTGACCTTCACCTGCCGCGGCTTCTCCCCCGACTCGATCTTGTGGATGCGGTCGTAGCCGGCGTTGCGGGCGCTCCAGTAGGCGCTGTCGCTGCCGCTGAGCGCCTTCCACTGGGCCTCGAAGTCGCCGGCGCCGATGGCCTTCCCGTCGTTCCACCGGGCCTTGTCGGCGAGGGTGTAGACGACGGTCTGCTGCGGCTCGCGCGCGGTGACCTCGGCGGACTTCAGGTAGTCCGGGTTGGCCTGGGGGACGCCGCGGGCGTCGAGGGTGAAGAGGGCCGGCAGCGTGGCGGCGGCGATCCGGTCGGTGGCCTCGGCGGCGTCGGACTGGAAAGCGTTGAGGGTGCTGGGCATGGCGTCGACCGCCCAGCGCAGGGTCCCCCCGGTGGCGGTGCGGTCGCGGGCGACGGCGGAGACGTCGCGGGTGGCGCCTCCCTTGCCCTCACTGGGTTCGTCACCCGAGCCGCAGCCGGCGAGGACCGGCGGCAGCAGCGCGCCGGCGGCGAGCACGGCCACGCAACGCCGGCGGAAGGCGGTGTCGGGGGCTGGCGAGGCTGGCATTTGCGGTGTACCTCCGGGGCGCCACGCATACGAGTCACACGGACACATATGCCGTTCATCACATCTATTGCCCCAGCTGTAGCGGCGGCCCCCTCGCTCACCACGGCGACACGACGCCGGGGCCGCCAACCCCACCCGGTTGGCGGCCCCGGAAGAACCCGTCACAGTGTTCGCATCAGGACACAGCGCCCTGTCGTGTCCTCAGGACACAGCGCCCTGTCGTGTCCTCAGGACACGACGTCCTTGCGTCCGAAGCCTCGGAACGCCAGTGCGAACAGCACCAGCGCGTAGGCGAGGGACACGGCGGTGCCCTTGACCATGCCGTCCCACACCAGTTCCGGCTGGAGCGCGTCCAGCCAGGCGAACTGCCAGTGCGCGGGCAGGAACTCGCGCCAGTCCTCCAGGGCGGTGACCGCGTCCAGCACGTTGCCGAGGATGACCAGGCCGACCGCGCCGCCCACCGCGCCCAGCGGCGCGTCCGTGCGGGTGGACAGCCAGAACGCCAAACCGGCGGTCACCAGCTGGGACAGCACGATGAACAGCACGGCGAGGCCGAGCCGCAGCAGCGCCTCGTCGGCCGGGAGCGCGCCGCCGGTGGGGATGCGCAGCGGCCCCCAGCCGTAGGCGACGGTGCCGACCGCCAGCGCGACGAGCGGCAGCAGCACGATGGCCGCCACGCTGAACGCCAGTGCCACCACCAGCTTGCTCCACAGCAGCCGCCACCTGGGCACCGGCGCCGCCAGCAGGTAGCGCAGCGAGGACCAGCCGGCCTCGGAGGCGACGGTGTCGCCGCAGAACAGCGCCACCGGGATGACCAGCAGGAAGCCGGCGGAGACGAACAGCGAGACGGCCGCGAAGTTGAGTCCCGAGGCGGTGGCGGTGTCCATCAGGGTGATCCGCCGGCCGGGCCGGTCGCCGTCGCCGATCGCGAAGGCGATGAGCAGGATGAACGGCAGGGCGGCCAGCAGCCCGCCCATCACCAGCGTGCGCCGGCGGCGCAGCTGCCGTACGGCCTCCACCCGCAGGGGGAGAGTGTGGCCCGGCCGGTAGCCCGGGGCGGCCTCCAGATGCCGGTTCATGCGGACGGTCCTCCGATCATGGTCAGGAAGGCGTCCTCGAGGCGCCGGTTGGGCCCGAAGCGCTCGACGGGCAGGCCGGCGGCGACCAGGGCGCCGAGCACGTCGGCGGGGGTCGCGCCGTCCAGCCGCAGCAGCAGTCCGCCCTCGGGCGGCGGGGCCGGCTCGGCGGAGGTGACGCCGGGCACGGCGGCCGCCTGCTCGGCGTACTTGGCCAGCCGTTCGGCGTCGGGCTCGCCGGCGAGGCCGACGAGGAGGCTGTCGCCGGCGCCGGTGATCTCGGCGACCGGCCCGGCCTGGACGAGCCGGCCCCGGTCCATGACCACCAGGTGGCTGCAGGACTGCTCGACCTCGGAGAGGAGGTGGCTGGAGACGATGACGGTCCGGCCGGTCTCCGCGTAGCGGATCATGACCTCGCGCATCTCCCGGATCTGCGGCGGGTCGAGGCCGTTGGTGGGCTCGTCGAGGATGAGCAGGTCGGGCAGGCCGAGCATGGCCTGGGCGATGGCGAGCCGCTGCCGCATGCCCTGGGAGTAGGTGCGCACCGCGCGGTCCAGCGCCTCGCCGAGGTCGGCGATCTCCAGTGCCTCCTCGACGTGCGCGTCCCCGGCCGGACGGCCGGTGGCCCGCCAGTACAGTTCCAGGTTCGCGCGTCCGCTCAGATGGGGCAGGAAGCCGGCGCCCTCGACGAAGGCGCCGACCCGGGAGAGCACGGGCGCACCCGGCCGCACCGCGTGGCCGAAGATCCGGATCTCTCCCGCGTCCGGGGTGATGAGGCCCATCAGCATGCGCAGGGTGGTGGTCTTGCCGGCGCCGTTCGGGCCCAGCAGTCCCAGGACCTGGCCCTTCTCCACCCGGAAGGCGACGTCGCGGACGGCGTAGCGGTCGGCGGAGCCGGCGTACCGCTTGCTGAGCCCGGTGATCTCCAGCGGTACGTCGGCGAGTTCCGGGTCGGTCTCGGCGCGGCCGGGGCGTGGGCCGCCCCGGCCGCGCCGGGCCGTGAGCAGCAGGGCGGCCGCGACGAGGGCGCCGGCGAGCGGCAGCCCCCAGACCCACCAGGGGAAGGCCGCCGCCTCGGCGCGCACGGCGGAGGCCGTCGGCACGCTCAGCGCCGGGTCGGCGAGCGACACGGTGTAGTCGGCGGCCTGGAGCGGGGAGGCGTAGGCGAGGTCGGTGGAGGCCACCACGAGTTCGAGCCGGTGGCCGGCCTTGACCTCGTGGTCCACGGCGGGCAGCCGCAGCCGGACGGTCCGGCCCTCGTCGGCACCGGTGACCCGTACGGGGCTGACGAGTTGGGAGGGCAGGGTCCGCCGTCCGTCGGGGGCGACGTCGTAGACCTTGCCGAACAGCACGGCCTCCGTCCCGCTCCCGTCCCGGGTCCGGTCCGTGGCGCCGGAGGCGCGGACGTGGACGGTGGCGGTGGGTGTGCCGGTGATCCGCTGTGACCGTTCGAGCGGCTTGGAGCGGAAGGCGGCGAACTGGCCGGGCATGTCCTGGCTGATGCTGACGTTGAAGGACCGCAGCTGGTCCAGGCCGCCGCCGAGGCCGGGAATGGTCGACAGGGAGGGCGGGCCGGCGCCCGGCGGGTTGCGGAACGTCTGCTGCGGGCCGGCGAGCGGCACGTCCACGGTTCCGGCGCGCAGCCCGGGGTAGTCGGAGGCGCTGGCTCCGCGCAGCGTCGCCGAGCCGTTGGTGGAGTTGATGCCGCCGGTGCGGGAGACCCGGAAGGCGGGTCCGGTGTCGACGGACTCGTCCCCGCGCAGGTGCCGGTCGAACCAGGAGGTGACGCGTTGCCGGACCCGGTCGATCTCGTTGTCGCCGCCGTCGTGGCCGCCGGCGATCCAGTCGACGGCCACGGGCGCGCCGTTCCCGCTCACCGCGCGGGCGATGCGGTCGCCGTGGTCGAGGGGGAAGAGGGAGTCGGACTGGCCGTGCACCAGCAGCGTCGGCACCCGGATGCGGTCGGCGAACGCGGCCGGGCTGCGCTCGGCGAGCAGTTTCCTCGCCTCCGCGTCGGGTCGGCCGGACTCGGCGACCCGCTCGTACATGCGGCACAGCTCGGCCTGGAACCGGCCGCAGCCGTTGTGGGGCCGGGTCTGCGGGCGCTCGGCGGAGTTGCCGCCGCCGCGCCGGGGCGGGTCACCGGGGTTCTCGTCGGCGCCGGACCGGCCGGGCACCCCGCGCTGGTCGCCGTCGGGGGCGAGGGAGCCGGTGGTGAAGAAGACCCCGGCCCAGAGCTTCTTGTAGACGTTCTCGGGGAAGAGCGCGTCGGCGAGGTCCCAGTAGGTGATCATCGGGGCGATGGCGTCGACGCGTTTGTCCTGACCGGCGGCGAGCAGCGCGGCGGCGCCCGCGTAGGAGGCGCCGGTCACCCCGACCCTCGGGTCGCCCTCGCCGTCGAGCTGGACCTCGGGGCGTTCCGCGAGCCAGTCCACGAGGCGGCGCACGTCGGCGCCCTCGCCCTTGGGGTCGTTGAGGCCGATCCGCCCGGTCGACTTGCCGAAACCGCGCGCGGACCAGGTCAGCACGGCGTAGCCGTCTCTGGCCAACTGCTCCGCCTGCTCGGTGAGTTCGTCCTTGTTGGCACCGAAGCCGTGGCCGAGCAGGACGGCCGGACGGCGTCTGTCGGACGGTCCGGTGGTGAAGAACGAGGTGTCGATCCTCGCGTCCGGCATGGTGAGGCGCTGGTCACTGCGGTGCACGGGCTCCGGGGAGCCGGTCACCACGGCGGTGGCGGCCCCCGCCCCGCCGAGCAGCACAAGCGCCACGGCCCCGGCGACGAGTCGCCGCCGGGTCGCGGCCAGTCGAAGTCCCATGTCCAGCACCCTAAGACGTCCGGCCGGCGACCGGCGAAGGGCCCCGTCCGTCACACCCGGCGAAGGGACGACCATCGCGACCGGCGCAGGAGCCCACCCGCGCGCTCGACCGCCGGCCGGCGCGGGTGGGGCCCTACAGCGCCGGGTACGCGTCGAGCAGGGCCTGCACCGGGTCGACCTCGCGGGAGGTGGCGGTCTTGGGCTGCTTCAGCTCGAACCAGACGGCCTTGCCCGCCGGGGTCCGCCGGCTGCCCCAGCGCGCGGACAGCAGCTCGACGAGCTGGAGGCCGCGGCCGCCCTCGTCGGTGTCCCGGGCGCGGCGGCGCCGCGGCTGGACCTGCCCGCTGTCCCACACCTCGCACACCAGGCAGTGGTCGAGCAGCAGCCGCAGCCGGATCGTGCCGGCGCCGTACCGCAGCGCGTTGGTGACCAGCTCGCTGACAAGCAGCTCGGTGGTGTCGGTGAGGGCGCCCAGGTCCCACTCGGCGAGCTGAGCGCGGGCCAGCTCGCGGGCGCGGGCGACCGAGCGGGGCTCGGCCGGCAGCCGCCAGTCGCCGACGGCGGAGCCGGGCAGACCGTGCACCCGGGCGAGGAGCAGCGCCATGTCGTCGTCGCCGTCGACGTCGATGCCGGCGAAGACCCCGTCGCAGACCTCCTCCAGTGGGCGGTTGCTGTCGACGAGGGTGCTGCGGAACGTCTCCAGGCCGACGTCCAGCGACTGGTGGCGGGACTCCACCAGCCCGTCGGTGTAGAGGGCCAGCAGGGCGCCGTCCGGCAGCTGGATCTCGATCTGCTCGAACGGCTCGCCGCCCACTCCCAGCGGGACGCCCTTGGGGACGTCGGCGAGCAGGACCGGCGCCGGGGAGGCGCCGGGCATCCGGGTGGGCTCCACGAGGACGGGCGGCAGATGGCCGGCGTTGGCGATGGTGCAGCGCCGGGAGACCGGGTCGTAGACGGCGTAGACGCAGGTGGCCAGATACACCTCGGCCAGGTCGCCGTCCTCGCGGCGGCTGTAGCGGGTGTCGCCGAGGCCGCGCGCGATCTCGTCCAACGCCTCCAGCACCTCGGCGGGTTCGAGGTCGAGGAGGGCGAGCGTCCTTACGGCGGTGCGCAGTTCGCCCATGGCGACGGCGGCGCGCAGCCCCCGGCCCATGACGTCGCCGACGACCAGCGCCGTGCGGTGGCCGGGGAGCCCTATGACGTCGAACCAGTCGCCGCCGACCTCGGTGGCGGCGGCGCCGGGCCGGTAGCGGCAGGCGATGTCCAGGCCGGCCGCCTCGGGGTTGCCCGGCGGCAGCAGGCTGCGCTGGAGTATCAGGGCGCGTTCGTGCTCGCGGCGGTACAGGCGGGCGTTGTCGATGCACACGGCCGCGCGGGCGGCCAGTTCGGCGGCGAGCGCGGCGTCCCGGTCGCCGAACCGCTCGCTGCCCTTGGCCCGGGAGAACTGCACGAGGCCCAGCACCCGTTCACCAGCGATCATCGGCACGGCCAGGGTGGAGTGCACCACGATGCCGAACGCCGACACGGCCTCGCCGTCGCGGTTCTCCACCGGGTGCAGGGACTTGACCCGGGCGGTACGCAGGGCCGCGGCGCAGGGCGACTCGAACGCGTAGCGGTGGGTGGAGCCGAGCGGCACGGTGTCCGGGTCGGAGCCGTCGCCGACGGCGCTGGCGAACGCGACGCGGCGCAGCGGGGCGGAGCCCTCGCCGCTGCCCTGGTGCGGGTCGTCGCCGGCCAGCACCTCCTCGTAGAGGTCCACCGAGGCGAGGTCGCAGAACTGCGGGACGGCGATGTCCAGCAGTTCCCGCGCGGTCCGCTCCAGGTCCAGGGAGTTGCCCATGCGTGCCCCGGCGGCGTTCAGCAGCGCCAACGCGCGGCGAACGTCGTCCGGCTTGCCCGCGTCGGCAGGAATCTCGCTCAACGCAGCCCCTTCCCCGTCGTCCCGGCTCACGCGCCCGGGTGCAGTCTTGCAGGAGTCGGCGCCTCGGCACACCGTCTTGGCCATCGTCCACAAGTCCGCTTCTCGCTTCTGCTACTGACAGCGTCCGGAATCTCATCCCGCGTCACATGCGTCTCGCCGTGAGCGTCGCTGCCTTCCCTTCTCATAACCACGGGCACCCGGGTCGAACCCCCGGCGTCCGCCCGGTGGGGGCGCCCCCGGCGCACGGCGCGCGGCGTGCGACGTCGCATGCCCCCGGCGCCACCCGGCGGGAACCCCTGAGCCCATAACCTCCGGGGCCGCGGGGCGGGCTGCGAACGGGCCTCGTTCAGGGCAGGTTGAGTTCGAACCAGACGGTCTTGCCGACCGGTCCCTGCCGGGTGCCCCAGCGGCGTGCCGCCTGGGCGACGAGCTGGATGCCGCGTCCGCCCTCGTCGTCCGGGTCGGGGACGCGCTGGCGCGGCGGGTCGGGCAGCGAGTCGGACACCTCGACCAGCAGAGAGCTGCCGCGCACCATGCGGACGCCGATCGGGCCGTGGGCGTAGCGCAGCGAGTTGGTGACGAGTTCGCTGACCAGCAGCACGGCCTCGTCGGCCAGTTCGTCCAGCCCCCACCGGTGCAGCACCGCCCGCACCTCCCGGCGGGCCCGGCGCACGGCGCGGGTCTCGGTGGGGAACGTCCAGCTCGCGGAGCTGTCGTCCGGCAGCCCGCCGAGCTGGGCGACGAGCAGCGCCACGTCGTCGCCCTGGCTGGGCGCCCGGCCGCCGGGGGTCAGCAGGCCGAGCAGGTCGTCGCAGGTGTCCTCGATGTCGAAGGGTTCGCCGCTGCCGGAGAGCCGGCGCACCAGCCGGCCCAGGCCCTCGGTGATGTCCTCGCCCCGGGACTCGATCAGGCCGTCCGTGTACAGGACGAGTACCGCGCCCTCCTCCACGGTGAAGTCGACGGACTCGAAGCGCACGTCGTCACCGACGCCCAGCGGGGCGCCGGCGGGCAGGTCGAGCGGCACGGCGCGGCGCTGGCCGCCGGTGGGCGGGGTGTGGACGAGCAGCGGCGGGACGTGGCCGGCGAGGGCCACGGAGCACTGCCGGGTGGAGGTGTCGTAGACCGCGTAGACGCAGGTGGCCATGAGCGGTTCCTCGGGGCCCTGGGCGAGGTCGTCGGCGAGGTCGTTGATGCGGCGCAGCAGTTCGTGCGGCGGCAGGTCGAGCGGGGCGAGGGTGCGGACGGCGGTGCGCAGCCGGCCCATGGTGGCGGCGGCCCGCAGCCCGTGGCCCATGACGTCGCCGACCACCAGGGCGACCCGGCCGCCGGCCAGCGGGATGACGTCGAACCAGTCGCCGCCGACCTCGGTGCCGCTGCTGCCGGGCACGTACCGGAAGCCCACCCGGACGCCGGGCAGGCTGGGCACGCTCTGCGGCAGCAGACTGCGTTGCAGCATCAGCGCGCCCTCGCGCTCCCTGGCGTACAGCCGGGCGTTGTCCAGGGAGACGCCGGCCCGTCCCGCCAGTTCCATGGTGAGGGTGACGTCGTCCTGGTCGAACCCCTCGCGTTCGCCGGCCCGGCTGATGACCAGCAGGCCCAGCACGATGCCGCGGGCGCTGAGCGGCACGCACATCAGCGAGTGGATGTCGAGGTCGAGCGCGGCCTGCACCTTGGGGTCGCCGGGGTAGGTGGCGTCGAGCAGTTCGCGTTGCGAGGTGGCCAGATGGGGTCGGCCGGTGCGCAGTACGGTGGCGAAGAAGGAGTCGGGGGCGAGCGCCACGTCCTGGCCGGCGCGCAGCATGCGTTCGACGCGGGAGCCGGCGGTCTTGGCGGCGACGCCGAGTTGCAGCAGGGGGACGCCCAGGCGCGGGGCGGTCTCGGGGAGTTCGGCGCCCTGGACCACTTCGGTGCGCAGCATGACGCCGGCGTAGTCGGAGAAGCGCGGGACGAGCGCGCGGGCCAGGGCGCGGGAGATGCGGCGGACGTCGAGCAGGTCGCCGAGCGCCACGCTGACGTCGTCGAGCAGCTTCAGCCGCTGCCTGGCCCGGTCGATCTTCCGCAGTGCCTCGCGGCGTTCGGTGATGTCCATGATCGTGCAGCTGACGCCGAGCACGTTGCCGGAGCGGTCGGTGAGGCGGCTGTAGGAGACCGAGCGGGCGCCGAGCCCGTCGGGTGCGGGCATGACCATGTCGACGATCGTGCGCCCGGTCTCCAGCACGGCGGACTGGACCTTGTAGATCTCGTCGGCCATGAAGGCGGGCAGCACGTCCTTGACGGTGCGGCCGAGCAGTTCCTCCACCGGTGTCCTGTTGAGTTCGGCGAGGGCCTTGTTGACGCGGACGAACCGCTTCTGCTCGTCGAAGAGGGCGATGCCCAGTGGTGAGGAGTCGAAGAGCGCGTCCAGGGCGGCCAGGTCGTGTTCGATCGCGCGCAGCCTGCTGATCTCCACGACGTTGGCCAGAATGAACGGCTCGCCGTCGGCGTCCTCCAGCAGCGCGGCCTGCGCCTGCAGGTCGACGCCGTACCCGTCGCGGTGCCGTCCGCTGACGAAGCCCCGCCAGACCCGGCCGCGGCGCAGCTGGCCGTAGACACGCAGGGTGAAGTCGCCGGCCCCGTCGGAGAGCGTCATGAACTCCGTGAAACGACGCCCCGCGGCCTCCTCCGCGCGCCAGCCCAGCAGGTCCTCGGTGGTCGGGCTCCACAGCAGCACGCGCCCGCCGATGTCGAGGATGACCACGCCGATGGGCAGCGCGTCGAGCAGCGAGTCCGCTGAGTCCTCCGGCTGGCTCACTGCGCCACGTCCCTGCTCGGGTGGTCGTCCCCGAGCGCGGTCGGGTGGGGGTCACACTCTGCGCCCGGCGGCCGGCGGGCCGGCGGCCCACACCCCGATTGTGCACGTGGTCAGGCTCCGGTACCGCCCGGGTGCTCCAAACGCTCCACCAGGTAGCGCCGTGGCGCCGGTACCGGCGGCCCTCCGGCGGGGCCTTGTCCCCCGGGCGTGTCACGCCCGTCCGGCGCGGGGCCGGTGCCCCCGTCGGCGCTCTCGCCCTCGGCGCTCCCGCCGTCGGGGTCCTGCGGGGAGGCGGCGCCCGCCGGGCGTGCGGCGGCCAGGCGCTCGGCGAGGGCCTGGGCCTCGTTGAGCGTCGCGTAGCGGCCCACCCGGTAGCGGCTGCCGTCCTCGTCCTGTCTGATCACCAGCCAGGGCAGCGTGGCGCTCTCGTTCATCGGCGCCTCACCCCTTCTATGGGGGCGCGCGCCGGCGCACCTTGCAACGACCTCTGTTTCCGCATATGCCCGAGCCTACGCGTGACCCTAACGGAGCGCATTCGACTTGGCACAAGGAGATACGGATTCGGCCAGCTTCGGCCAGCAGAATCGTTTACCTGCGGACGGGGCCGCCGCTCACCGGACCGGCAGCCGGTGCACCACCCGGTAGCGGTCCGCCGGCACGACGACGTCCGCCGTCTCCACCGGCTGCCCGCCGGCGAAGAACGTACGCCCGATGACCAGCACGTGCTGCCCCGCCACCCCGCCCAGCTCCGCCATCTCCTCGGCGAGCCCGGGCCGGCTCGTCAGCTCCTCCAGGACGTTGTCCACCACCACCCCGATGGCGGCCATCCGCTCGACCACGCCCTGGCCGCCCAGCGGCCCCTCCTCCGGCAGCATGACGGGCGTGCGCCCGGTGACGGCCAGCGGCTCGTAGGACGTGGAGAGCATCACCGGCTCGCCCTCGCTGCGGAAGAGGTAGCGGGTACGCATCACCCGCTCCCCCGGCTTGACCATCAGCCGCTCGGCGATCGCCCCGGCCGCCTCCTCCTGCCGGCTGCGGGACTCCCAGGTGCCCTTGACCTCCTCGTCCGCCTGCTCCTGCCGGAAGGGGCTCACCCCGCCGGGGACGCGGTACCCGCTGCGCACCAGCCGGCGCGGCCGGGGCTGGTCCCGCACGTACGTGCCGGAGCCGGAGCGGCCCTCCACCAGGCCCTCCGCCATCAGCACCTTGCGGGCCTCCAGCGCGACCGTGTCGGAGACGCCGTACTCGGCGCGGATCCGCGCCTGGGAGGGCAGCCGGGAGTGCGGCGCGAGCGTGCCGTCGATGATCTTCTGGCGGAGATCACCGGCGACGCGGAGATAGGCGGGCTGCTCACCGAAGGACACGTGACCCCCTGGGCGGTGGGCGGGCTGACAGTGGGGACCAGCTTGGCAAGCCTTGCTCACCGCTCGCAATGAAAGGCCAATCGTTCACCCGAAGTGATGATGTCGTGCATCAACGCGCCCGACCCCCGCGGCGCGGGCCGCGGGGGTCGGGGTCTCACTTCCGCTCACTCACTCCCGGCCGGCAGGGCCGACCGGTCGCACGGGGCTCAGAACTGCAGGGCCCACTTGTCGATGTAGCCGGTGTCCCAGGTCGCGTTGTCGCTCACCCGCAGCTTCCAGGTGCCGTTGGCCGGCGAGGACGAGGCGTTGACCGTGTAGGTCTGGTTGATGTTGCGGCTGCTGCCACCGGTGCCGTAGTCCTTCAGCCGGTGCACGGTGCCGTTGGGGGCGACCAGGTCGACCCGCAGGTCGCCGATCCAGGTGTGCTTGATGTCGACCTCGACCTTGAGCGCCGAGGGGGCGTTGCCCGACTGACCGGTCACGCTGATCGGGGACTCGACCGTCGAGTGGTCGCGGATCGGGTAGTCGGTGGTGTTCTCGAAGCGGCCGCCGGGCTCACCCGGGTCGCCCGGGTCCGAGCCGCCGCCGCCGACCTGGAGCAGCTTGTTCGGCGAGCCGGAGCCCGGGTTGCCGACCTTGCCGGTCGCGGCCGCCGAGTCGATCGCCGCGCCGACCTGGGCCGGGGTGGCGTTCGGGCTTCCGCCGAGCACGAGGGCGGCGGCGCCGGCCACGTGCGGGGCGGCCATCGAGGTGCCGGAGATGGTGTTGACGGCGGTGTCGCTGGTGTGCCACGCCGAGGCGATGCTGGAGCCCGGCGCGAAGATGTCCACGATCGAGCCGTAGTTGGAGAACGACGAGCGGGCGTCGGTGTTGGTGGTCGAGCCCACCGTCAGCGCCTCGCCCACCCGCGCGGGTGAGTAGCCCGAGGCGTCGCGGTTGTCGTTGCCGGCCGCGACGGCGAACGTGATGCCCTTGGCGATCGCGTTGCGGACGGCGTTGTCGAGCGTGCTGTTGGCGCCGCCGCCGAGGCTCATGTTGGCCACGGCCGGCTTCTGGGCGTTGTTGGCCACCCAGTCGACGCCGGCGACCACGCCGGAGATGGTGCCCGAGCCGGAGTCGCTGAGCACCTTCACGGAGACCAGGTTGGTCTTCTTGGCGACGCCGTACGCGGTACCGCCGACCGTGCCGGCGACGTGGGTGCCGTGGCCGTTGCCGTCGTTGCCGTTACCGCCGAAGGCGTCGAAGCCGAACTTGGCCCGGCCGCCGAAGTCCTGGTGGGAGTGGCGGATGCCGGTGTCGATGATGTACGCGGTGACGCCCTGACCGGCGTGGTCGGGGTAGGTGTACTTCTGGTCCAGCGGCAGGCTCGGCTGGTCGATCCGGTCCAGGCCCCAGGAGGGCGGGTTGGTCTGGGTGGCGTCGATCGACACCCGCTGGTCCTGGACGACGGTCTCGACGCCCTTCTCGGCGGCGAGCTTCTTCGCCTGCTTCTCGGAGAGTTCGACCGCGAGGCCGTTGATGGCGGTCTTGTACGTGTGCTTGATCTTCGCGCCGTACTTCTTGGCGAGTGCCCTGCCCTCGGCCGACGAGGCGTCGTCGTCGAGGGTGATCAGGTAGCTGTTCTTGATCGCACCAGGTGCCCCGGCGTTCTCGATGGTGCCGACCGGGCCGTCAGCGGCGACGGCCGGGAGTGCGCCCGCGCCGAGGGCGACCGCCGCGGCGGTGGCCACGACGGCTGCTGACAATCTACGTCTGGGGGAACGCATCACTGTCATCAGTGTTCCTTCTTCAGGTGGTGCGCCGATGTGGGGTCGATCGCAGACGCGGACATGACATCCGTGTCCGCAGCGCAAAGATTCGCCGAGCCATAGGAATCAGGCAAGGGGGGCCGTCGGACTTCATGCGTCTGTCATGCAGATGTCACGCCAACCCGCATCAAGCGGAGCCAACTGTCCGGATACCGGGGCAATCTGAAGCCCACCCGGGCAAGACGACGCCGGCCCGCCCACGCTTCCCAGCGGGCGGACCGGCGCGAATCGGAAAGAGGACCTCACTCCACCCGGGCGGGCGCGGACTCCTCGTCGTCGTCCGGCAGATGGACGTCGTTGACGGCGATGTTCACCTCGACGACCTCCAGGCCGGTCATCCGCTCCACCGCCGCGACCACGTTCTCCCGCACCTCGCCGGCGACCTCCGGGATCCGCACCCCGTACTCCACGACGATGTCCAGGTCCAGCGCGGTCTGCCGCTCCCCGACCTCCACCCTCACCCCGCGCCCCACGTTCGGCCGGCCGCCGGGCACCCGGTCCCGCACCGCGCCGAGCGTCCGTGCCAGGCCGCCGCCGAGCGCGTGCACACCCGGCACCTCCCGGGCCGCCATGCCGGCGATCTTCTCCACCACGCCGTCCGCGATGGTCGTCCGCCCGCGGACGGCCGGCGCCGCGCCGGCACCGCCGGACGCGCCCGGGCTCACGACCACGGCGTCCCGCCCGCGCGACCGGTTCTCCGGCGGGCCGGCCTGCCCGACGGGTCCGCCGCCGGGGTCCGACGAGGTGTTCAGTGCCATCTCGCTCACTCCTCAGGTGTGTTGTCGATCCTTCGGGCAGGCCCTAACGGGCGGGCAGGATGCCGGCGGCGGCCGCGCTGCGCAGCCACTGCGGGAACTCCGACAGCAGCCTGTCGTACAGCTCCTCGTCCGCCACCTCGTTGATGTCGTCGACCGCGAAGAAACCCACGTTGTCCACCCGCCGGCCGGTCAGCGAGTCCAGGCGTTCCAGCACCCCGTAGTCGGACCGGCCGAGGCCCACGAACTGCCAGAAGACCGGCTCCTCCACCGCGTCCCGCAGCTCCTTCTCGATCTGGTCGTTCCGGTACACGCCGCCGTCGGAGAAGAACAGCACCAGCGTCGGGTCGGCGGCCGGATTGGCCCGGACGAAGTCCCGGACCTCGGCGATGACCTTCTGCTCCTCGTTCTGGACACCGACGAGCCGCATGTCGATCTGCCCGGGCTCCAGGCCGCGCTTCGCCTTCTTCGGCCGCCCGAACAGGCTCATCGCCCCCAACCGCACGTGCAGCCTCAACCACTCCGGCAGCTCCGCCAGTTGAAGATCGGGCAGTCGGGCCGGGTGGGTGGCGAACGTCCACGCCTGCAGCGCGCCGTCGTCGTCCAACTGCGCGGCGACCGCGGCCATCCGCTCCACGACGTCGGCGACCGTGCCCTTGGAATACAGCCCCGCCATCGACCCGGAGGCGTCCAGGACCAGGACGACCCGGGCCCGGGCGTTCTCGGCACCGTGCTTGCGGAGACTGACCGCCACCTTCTCCTTGCGCAGGGACAGCCGCTTCCGCATGTCCACGGGCAGCCGCTCCTCCGCCTTGGCGAACCGGTCACCGCCGGCGGGCGGAAGCGCCGCGGGGGCGACGGGTGCGGCGGGAGGCGGCTCCGGGCCGTCGTCGGCCACGCTGATCCCGTAGTCCGTGGCCAGTCCGGCCAGGCCGCTGTCGTACCCCTGCCCGACCGCGCGGAACTTCCACTGCCCGGCGCGCCGGTACAACTCACCGGCGACAAACGCCGTCTCGGTGGTCGCCGTCATGTCGAACGCGGCCAACTCGGCGCCGCTCACCGCGTCGAACAACGCCACCCGCAGGCCCGGCACCTGACCGAAGGTGCCACCGTCCGCCGAGGCCCCCAACAGCACACGCTCGACCGGTGGTTCGAGGCTTTCGAGGTCCACGGCAAGGGTGTCCGTGGAGCCCTGCTTCCCCTCGTGCCGCACCGCGCCCGACGCGTGCCGCGGCTGGTTGTAGAAGACCAGGTCGGCGTCCGAGCGGACCCGTCCACCACCGTCCAGCAGCAGCGCCGACGCGTCGACATCGGGCACCGACGGCCCGGAGGTCCAGGACAGCACGGCACGAACGGCGGACGCGGCGACCGGAAGGTTCCCGCCCTTGCTCAGCGTTGTAGACGTCACACCGACAAGTGTGCCGCAGTGTCCGCCGGTTGACCGGCCGTCCCCGGGACGGGCGGCGGCCGCACCCGCGGACCTGGGCTGCCATGCTTGTCCTCGTTTCGAAAGAGGGGGTGGTTGTCGTGGAACTGGACATGGCCGGCCAGGAGTTGCGCGCGGTACTCAACCGGCTGCGCCGGGCGCAGGGTCAGATCTCCGGCGTGATCCGGATGATCGAGGAGGGCCGGGACTGCGAGGAGGTCGTCACCCAACTGGCCGCCGCCTCCCGCGCCCTGGACCGGGCGGGCTTCGCGATCATCGCCACCGGCCTCCAGCAGTGCCTCACCGAACTACCGGACGGCGAGAGCGGGCAGGAGGACCGCGAGCGGATGAAGGCACGCCTGGAGAAGCTGTTCCTGTCCCTGGCGTGACGCGGCCTTCTGGCCTGGCCGGGCGCGGGGCGCCGCCGGGCGGGGTACGCCGCTGGGCGCGGCGGGGCGGTTCTCAGCCGCCGACCATCGGCAGCCCCGCCTCCGGCGCCGCGTCGAAGGAGTCGTCCACCAGGACGACGTCCCGGCCCGCCGCGTCCAGGATCGACGCCGCCATGGCGGCCCGCATGCCGCTCGCGCAGTGGGTCCACACCTCGCCCGCCGGCACCTCGTCGAGCCGCTTGTGCAGTGTGTGCACCGGCACATGGGCCGACCCGCGCAGATAGCCGGCCTCCCGCTCGGAGTCCCGCCGCACGTCCAGCACCACAACCGAGCCGCCGCCCGCGGGCTCCTCGGCGAGCACGCGCGCGAGGTCGGCGAAGGTGGCGCGCCGGTACCGGCGGGCACGCTCGCCCTCCCGCAGCCACCGCTCCGGTCCGCCGGTGGCCGCCGAGGCGGGCCGGTCGATGCCGACCCGGGCGAGTTCGCGCTGGGCGTCGGCCAGTTGCTCCGGCGACTCGGCCAGCAGGGTCACCGGCTTCCCCCAGGGGATGAGCCAGGCCAGGTAGGTCGCGAGGTTGCCGTCCGCCTCGAAGTTGTAGCTTCCGGCGACGTGGCCGGCGGCGAAGGCGACCCGGTTGCGCAGGTCGACCACCCATTCCCCGGCCGCGAGCCGGGCGCTGATCCCCTCGGGTGTGGCGGGTTCCGGCGGGGTCAGGTCGACCGGCTCCGGGCCGGCGGCGTTCCTCGGCGCCATGTGCGCGTAGTAGGCGGGCACGTCGTCCAGCCCGGCCAGCAGGTCTGCCACGAACGTGTCGACGTCCGTGAGCAGCGCGTCGTTCCGCTCCTTCTCCCTGCCGATCGTCGTCGACTCGTCCGGCGCCTGCACGGAGCTGCAGAAACTGCCGAAGCCGTGCGTGGGCAGAACGGACGTGCCGTCGGGGAGTTCGTCTGCGAGCAGCCGCGCCGAGGCGTGCTGGGCGCGGGCCAGCCGCTCGGTCAGTCGCGGCTCGACGAGGTCCGGGCGCCCGACCGCCCCCACCAGCAGCGACCCGCCGGTGAACACCGCCGCGGGACGGCCGTCGTCCTCCAGCACGTAGGAGGTGTGGTGCGGCGTGTGACCGGGCGTGGCCAGCGCGCGCAGCCGCAGGTCGGCGTCGACGTCCACCACATCGCCGTCGGCGACCGGCTCCCGGTCGAACGCGACGGTCGCGCCGACGGGCACCAGGTAGCGGGCGCCGGTGATCCGGGCCAGTTCGAGGCCGCCGGTGACGTAGTCGTTGTGCAGGTGCGTCTCCACGACGTGTGAGATCCGGACGCCTCTGCGGGCGGCAGCACCCAGGAGCCGGTCGACGTCACGGGGCGGGTCGACGGCGACCGCCGTCCTGGCGCCGCCGGCCAGATAGCTGCGGTTGCCGAGCCCCGGCACCTCGATGGTGTCGACAAAGAACACGCTCCCGACTCCTCTCGGCTCGCCCGGTCCGTCGAACGGCCCGCCGGAACGGACTGTCGGAGCGGACCGCCTTCCACATTACCCCCGGGGGTATACTGGCACCAGTCGGCAGAACCCACCGGCGCACACCGCCCGCCCGGTCCCGGGTACCCGACCGCCCGCCGGTCCAACCGGGCCCGTCCGCCCGGCACCGACCGCCACCGACACTCGCCACCGCGAGACGTCACCCGTAGACAGGGGGCCACACCATGCGCTACGACCGCACCGTCCTGCTCCGCTCCGACTTCCCCACCACCGTCACCGCCGTCCGCGAGGCGCTCGGCGACCAGGGCTTCGGCGTCCTCACCGAGATCGACGTGCCCGACGTCCTCCGCAGCAAGCTCGGCCCGGAAGCACCGGCCGACCTCGACGGCTACCTGATCCTGGGAGCCTGCAACCCGCGCCTCGCCATGCGCGCGCTGGAGGTGGACCCCACCGTGGGCCTGCTGCTCCCCTGCAACGTGGTGGTGCGGACGACGCCCGACGGGACCCTCGTCCAGGCACTCGACCCCAACGCGCTCGTGACCGTCACGGGGCTCGACGGACTGCGCGCCGTCGCCCACGAGGCCACCGCCCGCCTGGACGCCGCGCTCGGCGCGCTCGCCCGAGAACACGGCTGACGGACCCGCCCGCCCGCTCCGCTGCACGTTCCGCCCCCGCGCTCGCGCTCACCCGGACAGCGCGGCACCCCACGCGCCGCCCAGCCACACCGCGACCAGGCCCGCCAGCACGCTGCCGCCCGCGTTCACCGCCGCCAGCAGCCGCGCGCCGCTCTCGGCGAGCCGCAGCGTCTCGTACGAGAAGGTCGAGTACGTCGTCAGCGCCCCGGCCAGCCCGACCGCCAGCAGCAGCCGCGCCGGGGATTCGGCGGCGCCGTGCGCGGACAGGCCGAGCAGCAGACCCAGCAGCAGACAGCCCGCGACGTTGGCCGAAAACGTGCCCCACGGGAACACCGAGTCGTGCCGGGTCTGCACCGCGCGGTCGATCAG
>NZ_WMLF01000210.1 GCF_014156695.1 Streptomyces durbertensis
CCCCCCACCTGGGACTGACCCACCCCGAAGCCGCTCCGAACCATTCACCCGAACGGACGACCCCGGCGCCGGAGGTCGTCCGGGCCGTCTGTCGTCTTCCGGGCGCGGTTGCCGACCGGCCGAAAGCGCGTCGGACGGCTCTCACAGGTCCGAGAATCGCTCTCCGCGTGCGCAGGGCATGTGCCAGTGTCCACGATCGGTAACCGACACCTCCTTCTCACGGAGACATCCATGCCTATCAGGACGCGCCTCAGCGCTCTTGTCACGACCACGGCGACACTTGCCGCGCTGCTGCTTCTGACCGCGAGCCCGGCCGGCGCGGACACGGACGCCAGCGGCGAGCCCGACGCCTTACGCGACTGCGGGAAGATCTACTTCGTCGAGAACAACTCAAGTGGCTACGGGTACTTCACCAAGAAGGACACCCCACTCAGGACCGAGCCCTACGCGAAGTGCGCCGCGAACCGATACAAGAAGGGCACGAAGTTCTTCTACTGGTGCTACATCACCAATGACCACGGAAACCGATGGATATTCGGGCGAATCGCCGGTAGTGACACCCTCGGCTGGGTCTACTCGGGAAACGTGACCTGGGAGGACGGTTCCCTGAACCACTGCCGGCCGAGGACCTGACCGTCACGTCGCACCCGGACTCCGCGGAGGGGCCTACCGCACCGGGACTCTGACGTCGACGGTGAGGCCGCCGCCGCCCCGTGGCGTGGCGGCGGCGGCTCCACCGTGCGCGTGCGCGACGGAGCGAACGATCGAGAGCCCGAGCCCGGCCCCCTTCCCGCTCCCCGTCCGGTCGCCTCGCAGTCGCCTGAACGGCTCGAAGAGATCGTCCACCTGATACACGGGGACAACCGGGCCGGTGTTCTCGACCCGTAGGAGGGCGTGGCCGTCGCCGGTCGTCGATGTCGCCACCCGGACCCATCCACCCTCGGGGACGTTGTAGCGGATCGCGTTCTGGACGAGGTTGAGCGCGACGCGTTCCAGCAGTACGCCGTTCCCCTGCACCCGGACGGGTTCCAGCACGAGACGCAGCTCCACCTTCGCCGTCCCGGCCTCCGCCCGCACCTGGTCCACGGCCTGCGTCACCACCTCGGCCATGTCCACGGGGCTGCGTTCGGAGAGCTCGTTCTCGGAACGGGCGAGAAGGAGAAGCCCTTCCACGAGCCGCTCGCTCCTCTCGTTCGTGGCGAGCAGCGCCCGGCCCAACTGGCGGAGGTCGACCGACGCGTCGGGGTCGGACATCTGCACCTCCAGCAGCGTGCGGTTGATCGCGAGCGGGGTGCGCAGTTCATGGGAGGCGTTCGCCACAAAACGCTTCTGGGCGTTGAAGGCGCGGTCGAGTCGGTCGAGCATCTCGTCGAACGTGTCCGCGAGTTCCTTCAGCTCGTCGTCCGGGCCGTCCAGTTCGATGCGTTTCCCGAGGTCCGAGCCGGCCACGCCGCGGGCCGTGCGGGTGATGCGGCCGAGCGGCGAGAGCACCCTGCCGGCCATGACGTACCCGAACGCGAACGCGAGCACGGCCAGAGCCAGCAGGGCCACCAGAGACCGCCGCAGCAGCGAGCTGAGCACGGCCGTGCGCTGCGCCTGGAGGCAGGCGTCGAGAATCCCGTTGAACTCGCTGATGTTCCGGGCCTGGCCGAGCTCCGGGCACACGTCGCTGGAAAGGCTCAGCTCGTAGCCCCCGTGGATGCGGAACGCGGTGCCGCTGCCCTGTAACGCCTGTGCCGCGAGCAGGTAGATGATCGACAACAGCACCATGCCCGCGAGCAGGAACAGCCCGCCGTACAACAGGGTCAGTCGGACGCGGATGGTCAGCCGGAGGCGGGGGCCGGATAAGGAACGTTGCGCGCCCCAGGGGTTCTGCGTGTCGGGGGAGTGCTCCGGTCCGGGCGGGACCCTCACCTGACGTGCCCCTCGGGGACCAAAAGCCATCGCCTCGCGTCCAATCCCGTCAGCCACCACACAACGCCGGCTCGGTGACCGAGTATGTCCTCACGCACGTAAGCGCGTGGTAAGCGAGCCGTCCGGTGAACACGCTTACTCCGAGCGCCTGTTCCCCCGCCCGCCGCGCCACCGAACGGACGGGGGAAGACAGGCACTCCGGCGGCGCCACGCGCGATACCAGCCAGATCGAGGCGACGACGCGAAGTCAGGCCACACCGCCGGCCGCCCGGGTGAGGACCGTCGCGGCGGCTGACGCCTCGCCGGCGTCAGCCCTTGCGGGTCGGGGGGATGCGGCCGAGGCGGCCCGCGTTGAAGTCCTCGAATGCCTGGACGAGTTCGGCGTGGCTGTTCATCACGAACGGGCCGTAGTGCGCGACGGGTTCGCGTATCGGGCGGCCGCCGAGCAGGACGATCTCCAGGGCGTCGGTGCGGGAGTCCTGCGACGGGTCCGCGTGGACGGTGACGGCGTCGCCGGCGCCGAAGACCGCCGTCTGGCCGGCGTGCACCGGCCGCCGCTCGCGGCCGACGCCGCCGCTGCCGGCGAGCACGTACGCCAGCGCGTTGAAGTCCGACCGCCAGGGCAGGGTGATCTCCGCGCCCGGGCTGACGGTCGCGTGCACCATGGTGATCGGGGTGTGGGTGATGCCGGGACCGCTGTGTCCGTCGAGGTCGCCGGCGATCAGCCGCAGCAGCGCGCCGCCGTCCGGGGTGGTGAGCAGGCGCAGCTTGCCGCCGCCGATGTCCTGGTAGCGGGGGGCGGCCATCTTGTCGCCGGCCGGGAGGTTCACCCACAGCTGGAGGCCGTGGAAGAGGCCGCCGCTGACGACCAGTTCCTCCGGCGGGGTCTCGATGTGCAGGAGCCCGGAGCCGGCGGTCATCCACTGGGTGTCACCGCCGTTGATCACGCCGCCGCCGCCCTCGGAGTCCTGGTGCACAAACGTGCCGTCGATCAGGTAGGTCACCGTCTCGAAGCCGCGGTGCGGGTGCCAGGGGGTGCCGCGCGGCTCTCCGGCGGCGTAGTCGACCTCGCCCATCTGGTCCATCATGATGAACGGGTCCAGGTGGCGGTGGTGGATTCCGGCGAAAGCGCGCCGGACGGGGAAGCCCTCCCCTTCCAGGCCGCTGGGCGCGGTGCGGACGGCCAGCACGGGCCGGTCGACACTCTCCGGCGCGGCCGGCGCCGGGACGCGGGGCAGTTCCAACGGGTTCGGTGCGGTGATCGCGGGCATCGTGACCTCTCCTCGGGAGCCGGAAAGCAGGATAGTTGAACGTTGAACAACATCCAAGCCCCCGGTGTTCCCGAACCCGCGTGGGCGCCCGCGATCAGCGCACCCAGCCCTTCAGCGCCCCGGTGTCGAGCGAGAACCCCACCGGCGCGGGCAACTCGACCGGCTTGCCGAGGCGGCGCCGGAGGAGCCGGGTGTACCCGCCGCTCTCAGGCGCGCTGTACACCAGTGCCTCGCGGGCGCACCGGTCGATGAGGAGGTAGACCGGGATGCCTGCCTGCGCGTACGCGCTCGGCTTCTCCTCCCGCAGGCGTCTGTCGGTGTCACCGTCGTACGACGTGACCTCGACGACCATGAGCACCTGGCCGGGATCCGCCCACTCCCCCTGCCCGGCGAACGTGCCCGACGCGGCGAGAGCGCCGGCCGGCCTGGCACGGCCCGTCCGGCACGTCCCGACCCTGAGACCACGCTGTGCGTAGAGCCAGAGATCCGGCCGGTGCCGGACGCAGTACCGCGTCAGCCACCGGACGGCCTCGCTGTGGTCGCCGTCCGGCGCCGCCCTGACGCCCAGCCTGCCGCCGACGAACTCCAGCCGGACACCTTCGCGCTCGGCTGCCGCGGCGATGGCCTCGAACGCCTCGGTCGGCATCTGCGGCCTGGGCTCGGTGACGGTCACCTCACACCTCCGGCGTGCACCGTGGGCGCGGTGGCCGCGGAAGGCGTGCCTCGTTCGAACGCTCCCCGCTGTTCCGCGGCTCCGGGGGGCACGGCAGAATGCGCCGCATGGAGACGGGGGAGGCGCGGATCGCGCAGACGTACCTGGCCGGGGTCGCCGAGCGGCTGGCCGGCGACGGGTGCTCGGTCGGGTGGGACAACTGGGCCGGCGCGCCCGTGCTCGTCGGCCGGCGGGCGGACTTCCGGCTGCGGTGGGCGGCGACCAGGCTGCACCTGTTCACGATCGCCGCCGAGGTCCCCGAGATCACCGTGCCGGTGATCGACTCCTTCACCCGGCAGGCGATGCGGTACGCCAAGGACCACAAGGGCGGTCTGCCGGTCGGACTGCAGACCGGCGTCGCCGTCTTCCCCGTGCTGGTGAGCGACCGGGTGGACCCGGCCGCGATGTGGTGGGCGATGGAGCGGCAGCGGATGGAGTTCGCCTGCATGGCGCGGCCGGCGGTCGTCGACACGGCCCGCCGGGCCGTCGGCTACTACCGCGGCAAGCCCGTGGTCGGCCGCTTCTACGCGCACCACCAGATCACCAAAGGCGACCGCTATCTCACCGCGCCCGACTGGCCGCTCGTCCAGACCGGCTGACGGGTCCGCCGAGGCCGCCCGCCCGACCCCCGGGCGGGGCGGGCCGGGCGCGGTCGGTGTCAGTTCGGCTTGCCGGTGGAGACGGTGAGCTTGATCTCGTCGTTGTCCGGGTCGAACGGCTCGTAGTTCTTCGGCGACTGCGACATCACGATGCCCTTGCCGTAGACGTTCTCGTCCTGCTCGGTGAAGTCGTCGTCGAGCTTCCAGCCGGCGGCCTTGATGCAGGCCCGCACGGAGTCGATGTGCTTGATGGTGAAGTCCGGGGTGACCAGGCGCGGGTTCTCCTTGTCGCGGTCCTGGAAGTAGGGCCGGGCCTCGGTGCACTTGTCGGTGGTGAGGGTGCGGGTCTTGTCACCCTCCTTGATGCCGGCGTCGGTCGGCTTGGCGTCGGTGTCGCCGTCGTAGCCGTCCTCGTCGCCGTCCTCGTCGCCGTCCTCGTCGCCGTCGCCGGCGCCTCCGCCCGGCGTGACCTGCTCGACGGGGCTCGCGCCGCCGCCGCCTTCGGCCTCGTTGCCGCCGCCGTCGCTGGTGCGGCTCATGGCGATGATGACGCCGACGGCGGCGATGACCACCAGCGCGGCGACGGCGGCGCCGATGATCATGCCGAGGTTCTTGTTGCCGCCGGTGTGGGCCGGGGGCGGCGTGGAGCCGTACGGGGCCGGGGTCGCGGCGCCGCTGTAGGCGGCGGGCATCGCGCCGGTGGTGTTGGGCGGCGGGGTGCCGTAGCCGCCCTGGGCCGCGTAGGGCGGCGGCGTGCCGTAGCCGGCGGCCGGCATGGCGCTGGGCGGGGGCGGCGTGCCGGTGGCGCTGACCGGCGGGAAGACGGACTGCGCGACGCCGGCGCCGCTCGGCGAGGGGACGCCGCCGATGATCGTCGGCGTGGTGCCGGCGGCGGCGCCGGAGCGCATCACGCGCTCGCACTCCTGGCGCATCTCCTCGGCGGAGGAGAAGCGCTCGTTCGGGTTCTTCCGCAGGGCGCGGGCGACCAGCGCGTCCACGGCCGGCGGCAGGGAGGCGTTGATGGAGGACGGCGGGACCGGCTCCTCCTGGACGTGCGCGTAGGCGATGGCCAGCGGCGAGTCGGCGTCGAAGGGCAGCCGGCCGGTGACCAGTTCGAAGAGCATGATGCCGACGGTGTAGAGGTCGGACCTGGCGTCCACGCCGCGTCCGAGCGCCTGCTCGGGGGAGAGGTACTGCGGGGTGCCGACGACCATGCCGGTCTGTGTCATGGACGTCACGCCGGACTGCATGGCGCGGGCGATGCCGAAGTCCATGACCTTCACCACATTGCGGCGGGTCATCATCACGTTGCCGGGCTTGATGTCGCGGTGGACGAGGCCCATCTCGTGGCTGACGTCGAGCGCGGCGAGCACGTCGGCGGTGATCTTCAGCGCCTTCTCGGTGGGCATCGCGCCGAACTGGTTGATGTCCTCGTCGAGCTCGCCCCGCAGCGGCTTGCCGTCGACGTACTCCATGACGATGTACGGCACCATGGCGCCGTCGATCTCGTCCTCACCGGAGTCGAAGACGGAGACGATGTTGGTGTGCGTCAGCTTGGCGACGGCCTGCGCCTCCCGGCGGAAACGCTCGCGGAACGCGGCTTCCCTGCCGAGTTCGGAGTGCAGGGTCTTGACCGCCACCTGCCGGTCCAGCACCGTGTCGTGGCCGAGGTGGACGGAGGCCATACCGCCCGCACCGAGCAGTTGTCGCAGCTGGTAGCGGCCGTTGCCGACGTTCCGCCCCTCGAAACTCGCTGGCTGTCCGCCGACGTCGCTCATCTGCCTGCTTCCCCCATCGGCGCCGTAGGCCCTCCTACGGACCGCTCATCTCGCATGTACCGTTGCTGTGGATCGGGATATCCGGGCCCCAGTCTGCCGTAGGGGTCTGACGAGTCAAGCCGTCTACCGGTTCCGTGACCCGATGCACGCGCATCGTACGCCGGTACGCGGAACCGCAGGCCGCAACTTGCCAGGCCCTGCCGGGAGCGGGTTGGATGGCCCGTCACTCCCCCTCACGCTCGCCCGCGGCCCGCGGGTTCCAACAATGGCGAGGACTGATGGCCCAGACACACTCCGCCGGGGGCCCCGCGGACCCCGACGAGCCGGACAACGGCGCCGCCGGGCAGGCCGGGATGTTTGGGAACAACGGCCTCGTCGGCGACGGCCGCTACCGGCTGACCGGCCGGCTCGGCCGGGGCGGCATGGCCGAGGTCTTCGCCGCGGAGGACGTCCGGCTCGGCCGGACGGTCGCGGTGAAGCTGCTCCGCTCCGACCTCGCCGAGGACCCGGTGTCCAAGGCGCGGTTCACGCGTGAGGCGCAGTCGGTCGCGGGCCTGAACCACCACGCCGTCGTCGCCGTGTACGACTCGGGCGAGGACGAGGTGGACGGCTCGGTCGTCCCGTACATCGTCATGGAGTTGGTTAAAGGTAAAACCATCCGTGACCTTCTCGCCACCTCCGAGGCCCCGCCGCCCGAGCAGGCGCTGATCATCGTCTCCGGTGTGCTGGAAGCGTTGGCGTACAGCCACCAGCACGGCATCGTCCACCGCGACATCAAGCCGGCCAACGTCATCATCACCGAGTCGGGCGCGGTCAAGGTGATGGACTTCGGCATCGCGCGCGCCCTGCACGGCGCCTCGCAGACCATGACGCAGACCGGCATGGTCATGGGCACCCCGCAGTACCTGTCGCCCGAGCAGGCGCTCGGCAAGGCAGTCGACGCCCGTTCCGACCTGTACGCGACCGGCTGCCTGCTGTACGAACTGCTGACGCAGCGCCCGCCGTTCACCGGTGAGACGCCGCTGTCGGTGGTGTACCAGCACGTGCAGGACGACCCGGTGGCGCCCTCAGAGGTGCACGACGACGTGCCGCCGGAGCTGGACGGCCTGGTCATGCGCTCCCTCGCCAAGGAGCCGGACGACCGCTTCCAGTCCGCGGAGGAGATGCGCGGCCTCACCCAGTACGCGCTGCGCCAGCTCCAGGAGCAGGGCGGCCACACCGGCGGGCTGTGGAACACCGGTCCGGTGCTCGCCGGCGGCACGCCCGCCATGGGCACGCCCTCCGCGGGCCCCGACTACGGCGACGCGCCCACGACCGTCGGCCCGCCCATGCTGCTCGGCCGCCCCGACGGCGACGACGGCGGCTTCGAGGGCGGTCCGCGTCGCGAGGGCGGTCGCGGCGGCGGCGTGAAGTACGCGCTGATCGCGTTCTTCGCCGTGCTGGCGGTCGCGCTCGGCGTCTACTTCGCCATGAACAACACCGGTGAGGGCAAGGGGAACACCACCGACCCGAGCCCGTCGCCGTCGGTCGAGCAGACGGAGAAGGAGTCCCCCTCGCCGGATCCGACGCCGACGGACGAGGAGACGGACGACGCGAACAACGGCTGGACGCCGCCGCCGAGTTACAACCCGCCGGCCCCGCCGCAGAACCGGCCGTCCACACCGCAGAACCCCGGCACGCCCAGCGACCCGACCACCGGCGGCGGCGACGGCGGAGCCACCGACGGCGGCCACACCGAGGGCACGACCGACGGCACCGCCGACGGCGGCCAGGGCGGCGGCGAGAACACCGGCGGCGACAACGGCGGTGCCGACGGCGGGGGCGGCGACCCCGGCGGCGGCGGGACGCCCGGTGGCGGCGGCGACCCGGGCGGCGCGGCGACCGGCGGCGGTGACCCCGGTGGCGGCACCGGAGACCTCACCAGCTGAGCCACGGCATGGGACAGGCCGCGCGCCGGTCCCCGACCGCCCGTCAGGGCGGCCCGGGGCCGGCGCGCGGCCGTTGTCACGTCGCCGCACGTCCCGCCGCCGGGAGCAGTGGGTCACGGCCGCCCCCGAGCGGCACGCCGGCGTACGGGAAACCGCCGTTCGGGTGAAGTGGGTCCCCGGCGTACGCCTGGGGCGTGAACCTTCGGAACAAAGCCGCCAAAGCCACCAATACGCCGGTACGGTGCCGCTCGTGCCACCACGATCCACGCTCCCCCCGCACACCCTCACCACCGTGCTCGACCGGTACGGCCCCGAGGTCGGCGACCACCTCTCCTGCGAACGGCTCTCCGAGGGCCTGCTCAACCGCGGCTACCGCCTCACCACCACCAGGGGCCGCTTCTTCCTCAAACACCACCTGAACGGCACGCCGGAGGCCATCGAGCGCCAGCACCGGACCAGCGTGCAACTCGGGTTGCTGGGCGTGCCCGTGGCGCCCCCGCTGGTCACCGACTCCGGCACCACGGTGGTCCTGGACGGCGGACGCTGCTACGCGCTGCACCCGTGGGTCGACAGCCAACACCGCGACGGCTCCCAGCTCTCCACCGAGGAGGCCGCCGAACTGGGCGGACTGCTCGGCCGGGTGCACAACCGGCTGCCGGAGGCGGTCGCCGCCGCGACCTCGCCGAGGGCGGCGCACGCGGCCGGCGGCCCGCCCAGGAGCGGCCGGCTGCTGCCCCGGCCCCGGCACGCCGGCGCCTCCGGTGCGGGACGGCTCCCGGCCCGGGTCGGGGCCGCCCCGCGCGACGGCGTCGACCCGTCCCCGACGCCACGCCCCCCGCACACCGCCACCG
>NZ_WMLF01000211.1 GCF_014156695.1 Streptomyces durbertensis
CCTGGGGCCAGCCCCCAGACCCCCGGTCCTCGATCGCCGGACGGGCTATGCGCAGCCCGTCCGGCGACCTCGCTGGTCAGGCGTCCGCGAGGCGCTTGAGGGCTTCCTCGACGGTCAGCTCCTCGCGCTCGCCGCTGCGGCGGTCCTTGAGTTCGACGAGACCCTTCGGCGCGCCGCGCCCGACGATCAGGATCTGCGGCACACCGACCAGCTCCGCGTCGGTGAACTTCACACCCGGGGAGACGCCCTGCCGGTCGTCGACCAGGACCCGCACGCCGGCCGCGGCGAGCTTGTCGGCGACGTCCAGGGCGAGTTCGATCTGGACGGCCTTCCCTGCGGCGACGACGTGCACGTCGGCGGGGGCGATCTCCTTGGGCCAGCACAGGCCCTGATCGTCGGCGGTCTGCTCGGCGAGCGCGGCGACCGCGCGGGAGACGCCGATGCCGTAGGAGCCCATGGTGACGCGGACCGGCTTGCCCTCGGGGCCGAGCACGTCCAGCGCGAAGGTGTCGGCGTACTTGCGGCCGAGCTGGAAGATGTGGCCGATCTCGATGGCCCGGTCGAGGCGCAGTCCGGAGCCGCAGGACGGGCAGGGGTCGCCGGGCTCGACGACCACGACGTCCAGGTAGCGGTCGACGGTGAAGTCGCGGCCGCAGACGACGTTGCGGGCGTGCTTGCCGGGCTTGTTGGCGCCGGTGATCCAGCTGGTGCCCTCGGCGACGCGCGGGTCGGCGAGGTAGGGGATGTCGAGTCCCTGCGGGCCGACGTAGCCGCGCACGAGGTCGGGTCGGCCGGTGAAGTCCTCGGCGGTGACGAGTTCGACCTCGGCGGGGGCCAGGTGTTCGGCGAGCTTGCCGAGGTCGACCTCGCGGTCGCCGGGGACGCCGACGGCGGTGATCTCGCCGTCCACCTTCACCAGCAGGTTCTTCAGCGTGGCGGAGGCCGGCACGTCGAGGAACTCGGCGAGGGTCTCGATGGTGGGGGTGTCGGGGGTGTCGAGTTCCTCGACGGCCGGGTGGTCGGCGCCCTCGACGGGGGCGACGGTGGTGGTGACGGCCTCGGTGTTGGCGGCGAAGTCGCAGGCCGGGCAGTCGGCGAAGGTGTCCTCGCCGGCCTCGGCGGGGGCCAGGAACTCCTCGGACGCCGAGCCGCCCATGGCGCCGGAGACGGCGGAGACGATGCGGTAGTCCAGGCCGAGGCGTTCGAAGATCCGGGTGTAGGCCTCGCGGTGCAGCCGGTAGGACTCGGCCAGTGCCTCGTCGGAGATGTCGAAGGAGTAGGAGTCCTTCATCTGGAACTCGCGGCCGCGCAGGATGCCGGACCGGGGGCGGGCCTCGTCCCGGTACTTGGTCTGGATCTGGTAGAGCATCACCGGCAGGTCCTTGTAGGACGTGCACTGGTCCTTGACGACCAGGGTGAAGATCTCCTCGTGGGTGGGGCCGAGCAGGTACTCGGCGCCCTTGCGGTCGCGCAGCCGGAAGAGCAGGTCGCCGTACTCCTCGTAGCGGCCGGACGCCTCGTACGGCTCCTTGGGCAGGAGGGCCGGGAGCAGGACCTCCTGGGCGCCGATCGCGTCCATCTCCTCGCGTACCACGCGGGTGACGTTCTCCAGGACCTGCTTGCCCAGCGGCAGCCAGGTCCACACGCCGGCGGCGGTGCGGCGGACGTAGCCCGCCCTGACCAGCAGCTTGTGGCTGAGGGTCTCGGCGTCGGCCGGGTCATCGCGCAGCGTCTTCAGCATGGAGCGGGACAGACGCTGGACTCGGGCAGCCATGGGGTTTCTCCTGTTGCGGACCGTGCTCGGTGAATCGGGTGGGGTACTGGCGGGTGAAGCGTGCTGACAAAAGCGTGGACAAGGAGCGTAATGGGTTCAGCGCCGCAGTGGCAGCTCAGCCCCCATGACCACGTACGGGCTGGGGGCGCTGGGGAAGACCACGCCGCGGGCCAGGTCGCGGTAGCCGAGGTGGCGGTAGAGGGCCCGCGCCGGGCTCTCGGTGTCGATCGCGGAGAGGAGGGAACGGTCCTCGCTCGCGGCGTCGGTGATCTCGGTGATCAGTCGGCGTCCCAGGCCCCGGCGCTGGTAGTCGGGGTGGACGTGGAGTTCGGTGATGGTGAAGGAGCCGTCCAGCCAGGAGCTGTTGCCCTCGCGGTGGAGGTAGGGCTCGACGACGGTCGACCACCACTGGTGCCGGTCGTTGGGCAGGCCGTACACAAAGCCGACGAGCCTGCCGGCGGGGGTGGTGGCGCCGAGCGCGCGGGCGCCCGGGTGGACGAGGTGGCGCAGCACGATGTGCCGGCGCACCGCGACCTCCTCGGGGCTGAGACCGAAGGCCAGTGCCTGCACCGCGAGCGCCTCGTCGACGCGGGCGGCCAGGTCGAGGTGGCCCACCGCGACGTCATGCTGCATGGGTGAACCCTACTGCGCTCGGCGCGGCACGCTCGTATCGCTGGAGAAGGACACCCGTACAGCTAGAACAGGACACTCATGAAGGCGCCGACCTCGGTGAAGCCCACCCGGCGGTAGGACGCCCGAGCGGCGGTGTTGTAGTCGTTGACGTAGAGGCTGACGACCGGAGCGACCTCGCGGAGCGCGTACCGCAGGACGGCGGCCATGCCGGTCTCCGAGAGCCGGCGGCCGCGGTACTCGGGGGCCACCCACACGCCCTGGATCTGGCACGCCTGCGGCGTGACGGCGCCGATCTCCGCCTTGAAGACCACTCCCCCGCCCTGCTCGTCGCCGGCGAAGCGGGCGAACGCGCGGCCGCCTCCGACGAGTTCGGCGACGCGGGCCTGGTAGATGAGGCCGCCGTCGCCGGCGAGCGGGGAGACGCCGACCTCCTCGGTGAACATGGCGACGCAGGCCGGCATGATCCGCTCCATCTCGTCCTTGCGGACGCGACGGACGTACGGGTCGGCTTCGACCGCGGTCGACTCCCGGTCGGTGACCATGAGCGGCTGGTGGGGCCGCACCTCCCTGGCGGGGCCCCAGTGCGGCTCCAGCAGCGCCCACAGGGCGGCGGTCGGCTCGGCCGGACCGACGAGGGAGGAGCAGCGGCGGCCCTGGCGGCGGGCCCGTTCGGCGAAGGCCTGGACGGCCTCCGGTCCGGCGCAGACCGGGACGAGGTTGGCCCCGGCGTAGCACAGGGACTCCAGTCGGCCGGCCCGGTACCAGCCCCACATCTCGCCGCCGAGCCGCCACGGGTCCAGGCCGGAGGCGCGGACCCGGGCGGTCACGAAGGCGTTGTCGACCGGGGCCTTGTCCAGGACGGCCAGGGCCTCGTCCAGATCGCTGGGATCGAGGGCCCTGGTGGAAGCGGTCGTCAACACGTGCGGCGGTGCCTTACGTCTGCGGCGGACGTTGTGCGGTCCTGGCACTGTACCGCCGACCGGGCGGTTCCGGCGCGCGATCGGCCCCCTGGGAGCCGGTGGGGCGGCGGTCAGCTGACACAGACCCCTGCGGGTCAGCTGACGGAGACCTCGGGGGAGCCGCTGGCGCCGTCCTCCTGCATCCGCTCGGCGATCTTCATCGCCTCCTCGATCAGCGTCTCGACGATCTTCGACTCGGGCACGGTCTTGATGACCTCGCCCTTGACGAAGATCTGGCCCTTGCCGTTGCCGGAGGCGACGCCGAGGTCGGCCTCGCGGGCCTCGCCGGGGCCGTTGACGACGCAGCCCATGACAGCGACCCGCAGCGGGACGTCCATGCCGGTCAGACCGGCGGTGACCTCCTCGGCCAGCTTGTAGACGTCGACCTGGGCGCGGCCGCAGGACGGGCAGGAGACGATCTCCAGGCCGCGCTCGCGCAGGCCCAGCGACTCCAGGATCTGGTTGCCGACCTTGATCTCCTCCACCGGCGGCGCGGAGAGCGAGACCCGGATGGTGTCGCCGATGCCCTCGGAGAGCAGCGCGCCGAACGCGACGGCGGACTTGATGGTGCCCTGGAAGGCGGGGCCGGCCTCGGTGACGCCGAGGTGCAGCGGGTAGTCGCACTGGGCGGCGAGCTGCCGGTAGGCGTTGACCATGACCACGGGGTCGTTGTGCTTGACCGAGATCTTGATGTCCTGGAAGCCGTGCTCCTCGAAGAGCGAGCACTCCCAGAGCGCGGACTCCACCAGGGCCTCGGGGGTGGCCTTGCCGTACTTGCGCAGGAGCCGCTTGTCGAGGCTGCCGGCGTTGACGCCGATCCGGATCGGCACGTTCGCGGCGGAGGCCGCCGCGGCGATCTCCTTGACCTTGTCGTCGAACTGCTTGATGTTGCCGGGGTTGACGCGGACGGCGGCGCAGCCGGCGTCGATGGCGGCGAAGACGTACTTGGGCTGGAAGTGGATGTCCGCGATCACCGGGATCTGGGACTTCTTCGCGATGACCGGCAGCGCGTCGGCGTCGTCCTGGGTGGGGCAGGCCACCCGGACGATCTGGCAGCCGGACGCGGTGAGCTCGGCGATCTGCTGGAGCGTGGCTCCGATGTCGGACGTCCTGGTGGTTGTCATCGACTGGACGGAGACCGGTGCGTCGCCGCCGACGGCGACGCTGCCCACCTGGATCCGGCGGCTCTTGCGCCGCTCGGCGAGCTTGATCGGTACGGACGGCATTCCCAGCGAAATCGCTGTCATCTTGCGTTACCCCAAGGTGTGTTTCGCGGGCCCGGAACAGCGGGCTCCCCCGGCATCTGAGACTACGGCACGCGGTGCGCGCGAAGCACACCGTGCCGTCTCGGCCGCGGCCGGCCGGCGGCCGCCGTGCGGGGGCGCGTACTCACGCCCCCGCACGGCGGCTCAGCCGGCCAGTCTGACCGGATTCACCACGTCGGCGACGAGCACCAGCAGCGTGAAGCAGATGAACAGGCCCGCCACCACGTAGGCGACCGGCATGAGCTTGGCCACGTCGAACGGGCCCGGGTCGGGACGGCGGAAGACCTTGGCGAGGCCGCGGCGTGCCGACTCCCAGACGGCTCCCGCCATGTGGCCGCCGTCCAGCGGCAGCAGCGGAAGCATGTTGAAGAGGAACAGGGACAGGTTGAAGCCGGCGAGCAGGAACAGCATCGTCGCCACCCGCTGGCTCGGCGGGATGTCGAGCGTGACGATCTCCCCGCCGACCCGGGCCGCGCCGACGACACCCACCGGGGAGTCCTGGGCGCGCTCGCCGCCGTTGAACGCGGCGTCCCACAGGGCGGGGATCTTCGACGGCAGCGCGATCAGCGCCTGGAAGCCGTTGTTGACGATGCCGCCCATGGTGTCGACGGCCTGCGGGAAGGCCTGCGGCACGATGCCGGAGGCGGGCGCGAAGCCGAGGAAGCCGGCGGTCACGTACTCGCCCTCGACGTAGCCGCCCCGGCCGTCGGTCTTGAGGACCTTGTTCTTGATCGGGGTGGCCTCCAGGGTCCTCCGCTCGCCGTCGCGTTCGACGGTGAGGGTGACCGGGCCGTCGGCGGCGCGGATGCTGGCCTGGAGGTCGCCCCAGTCGGAGACCGGCCGGCCGTCGAAGGCGACGATGGTGTCGCCGGCCCGCAGTCCGGCGGCCTTGGCCGGGGTGTCGGGGGCGTCCTTGGGGCAGGTGTCGGTGCGGGCGCTTGCCGGGATGACGCAGTCGGAGACGCTGGCGACGGTGGTGGTCTGGGTGTTGATGCCGAAGCTCATCAGCACGCCGAGGAAGATCACCACGGCGAGCACCAGGTTCATGAAGGGGCCGGCGAACATCACGATGAGCCGCTTCCACGGCTTGCGGGTGTAGAACAGCCGCTTCTCGTCGCCGGGCTGCATCTCCTCGTACGCGGCGGCCCTGGCGTCCTCGATCATGCCCCGGAAGGGGGACGTCGAGCGCTGCCTGATCCTGCCGTCGTCGCCGGGCGGGAACATGCCGATCATCCGGATGTAGCCGCCGAGCGGGATCGCCTTGATGCCGTACTCGGTCTCGCCCCTGCGGCGGGACCACAGCGTCGGTCCGAAGCCGACCATGTACTGCGGGACGCGGATGCCGAAGAGCTTGGCCGTCGAGAGGTGGCCGAGCTCGTGCCAGGCGATGGAGAACAGCAGGCCGACGACAAAGACCGCTATGCCCACCAGGGTCATGAGTGTGGTCATGCGCGGTCCTCCGCTGTGCTCATCCGGGCGCCTTCCGCCAGCTCGCGTGCGCGGGCACGCGCCCAGCGCTCCGCGTCCAGGACGTCGTCGAGGGTGAGTCCGGTTCCGGACGGGGTGCCGTGTTCCTCCACCACAGCGGCCACCGTATCCACGATCGCGGGGAACGGCAGCCCGCCGGTGAGGAAGGCGTCCACGCACTCCTCGTTGGCGGCGTTGAAGACGGCCGGTGCCGTGCCGCCCAGCCCGCCGACGTGCGCGGCGAGCCGCACAGCCGGGAAGGCGTTGTCGTCGAGGGGGAAGAACTCCCAGCTCATGGCCTTGCGCCAGTCGAAGACCGGGCCGGCGTCGGGCACCCGCTCGGGCCAGCCGAGGCCCAGCGCGATCGGCAGCCGCATGTCCGGCGGGCCGCACTGGGCGAGCGTGGAGCCGTCGGTGAACTCCACCATCGAGTGGACGTAGGACTGCGGATGGACGACGACCTCGATCTGTTCGAACGGGATGTCGTACAGCAGATGTGCCTCGATGACCTCCAGCCCCTTGTTGACGAGGGTGGCGGAGTTGACCGTGATGACCGGGCCCATCGCCCAGGTCGGGTGGGCGAGCGCGTCCTGCGGGGTGACCCGGGCCAGCTCGGCGCGGGAGCGGCCGCGGAACGGCCCGCCGGACGCGGTGACCAGCAGCTTGCGGACCTCGGCGCGGGTGCCGCCCATGAGCGCCTGGAAGAGGGCGGAGTGCTCGGAGTCGACGGGGACGATCTGGCCGGGCTTGGCCAGCGCCCTCACCAGCGGGCCGCCGACGATCAGCGACTCCTTGTTGGCGAGCGCGAGGACGTGCCCGGCCTCCAGCGCGGCGAGCGTGGGCCGCAGCCCGATGGAACCGGTGATGCCGTTGAGCACGGTGTGGCAGGGGGAGGCGGCCAGTTCGGTGGCGGCGTCCGGGCCGGCCAGCACCTCGGGCAGCGCGGCGCCGGCGCCGTACCGGGCGCGCAGCGCCTCGCGGAGCGCGCCCGCCTGCTCCTCGCGCGCGACGGCGACGGTCCCCGCTCCCAGCCGGTGCGCCTGGTCGGCCAGCAACTCGACCTGTCCGCCGCCGGCGGACAGGGCCGTCACCCGGAAGCGGTCGGGGTTGCTGAGGACGACGTCCACGGCCTGCGTGCCGATCGATCCCGTGGATCCCAGGATGACGATGTCGCGGGGGCCGCCGTGGACGGTCTGCTGCGCCGCCGGGTAGCCGGTGTGCGGGTCGGCGAGCGGAGCGGGTTCGGCGAGGGGTTCCGTCATGGGTCCATTGTCACCGGTGGCCGGGGTGACCCGGACGGCGCATCGGCGTACGGCCCGGGGCGCGGGGCGGGCCCCGGGCTCTGGGCCATGGAGCGGGACGGGTTCAGGGGATCGGACGGTGCACGTTCTTCGCCTCGGAGGGGCCCGACGGGGTCTCGGCGATCCACGGCCCCGGCGTGGAGGCGTCGATGACACCCTCCTCCAGCCAGGTGTAGGCGCCGTCGAGGACGCCGCGGGCCACCTTGCGGTCGAGGTCGTCGGTGTTGTTCCAGAGGCGGTCGAACAGCTCGTCCACCCGGACGCGGGCCTGCCGGCAGAAGGCGTCGGCGAGTTGGCGGGCGGCCCGGCCGTCCTCTCCCCGGGCGGCGAGGTGTTCGGCCCGGACGCAGGCCGCGCTCATCGCGAAGAGTTCGGCGCCGATGTCCACGATCCGGCCGAGGAACCCCTGCTTGGTCTCCATCCTGCCCTGCCAGCGGGACATCGCGTAGAAGGTGGCGCGGGCGAGCTTGCGGGAGTGCCGCTCCACGTACCGCAGATGGCCGGCGAGCTGGCCGAACTCCGCGTATGCCGAGGGCAGTTGTCCGCTTCCGGCGACGAGGCGGGGCAGCCAGCGGGCGTAGAAGCCGCCGGCCTTCGCGCCCGCGCGGGCCTTGTCGGCCAGCGGCTTGTCGGGGTCGATGAGGTCGCCGGCGACCTTGAGGTGGGCGTCCACGGCCTCGCGGGCGATGAGCAGCCGCATGATCTCGGTGCTGCCCTCGAAGATCCGGTTGATGCGCAGGTCTCGCAGCAACTGCTCGGCGGGGACGCCGCGTTCGCCGCGTGCGGCGAGGGATTCGGCGGTCTCGTAACCGCGCCCGCCGCGGATCTGGACGAGTTCGTCGGCCATCCGCCAGGCCGCCTCGGAGGCGTGCAGCTTGGCGATGGCGGCCTCGATGCGGATGTCGTTGCGGTCCTCGTCGGCCATCTGGGAGGAGAGGTCGAGCACGGCCTCCAGCGCGAAGGTGGTGGCGGCGATGTAGGAGAGCTTGGCGCCGACGGCCTCGTGGCGGCCCACCGGGCGGCCCCACTGGACGCGTTCGGCGGCCCACTGGCGGCCGATGCGCAGGGACCACTTGCCGGCGCCCACGCACATCGCGGGCAGGGAGAGCCGGCCGGTGTTCAGGGTGGTCAGCGCGATGCGCAGGCCGGCGCCCTCGGCTCCGATCCGGTTGGCGGCCGGTACCCGCACCCGGTGGAGGCGGGTGACGCCGTTCTCGATGCCGCGCAGCCCCATGAAGCTGTTGCGGTTCTCCACGGTGATGCCCTCGGAGTCCGCCTCGACGACAAAGGCGGTGATGCCGCCGGGGCCGTCCGGGTGGGCGGGGACCCGGGCCATCACCACGAGCAGGTCGGCGACGACGCCGTTGGTGGTCCACAGCTTCACACCGTCCAGGACGTACTCGTCGCCCTCGCGGACCGCGCTGGTGGCCAGCCGGGCGGGGTCGGAGCCGACGTCCGGCTCGGTGAGCAGGAAGGCGGAGATGTCGTGGCGGGCGCAGCGCGGCAGGAACTCGGCCTTCTGCGCGTCGGTGCCGAACGCCTTCAGCGGCTGCGGCACGCCGATGGACTGGTGGGCGGAGAGGAGCGCGCTCACCGCCGGGCTGACCGAACCGATGAGCGCGAGCGCCTTGTTGTAGTAG
>NZ_WMLF01000212.1 GCF_014156695.1 Streptomyces durbertensis
GGTGGGTGGTGGGGGCTGCGTAGAGGTTGTAGTACGCCTCGAACAGGCCGGCGTTGGTGATGGCCTCGTCTGCTGGGCGGGTGTGGAGTCCCGCTGGTACCCGGTGTGGGTCCGCGCAGAGGTGGCGGGCCGCGATGAGGGTGCCGGCGCGGTAGGCGTCGTAGCACTCGGGCGGGATGGAGTCGTCCTCGAAGAGGTTCGCGGAGCGGCCGTTGCCGAGCAGGGTCACTGTGCGGCTGGGGCTGAGCCGGTATCGGATGCCGACGCCGGGGATCTCGGTGGCGTCGTATGTTTCGGGGTCGGTGGTCAGCACGGAGAAGTCGCGGGTGGCGAACGGGGCGAGGATCGTGCCGTCGGCGAGGTGGAGAAGGTCGGTTTCGGTGAGAGCGGTCTCGCCGGTGGTGCCGATCACCAGCATGGGTCGCGTGGCGTCGAGTGCTTCGGCGGCGGTGCAGTGGGTGTGGAAGCCGGTCTCGGCGGCGTCGATGAGGGCCGGTAGGGAGGTGTCCACGACGGTGACTCGGCAGCCGAGCGCGCGCAGGTAGGCGGCGAGGCGGGAGCCGAGGGTGCCGTAGCCGAGGAGGAGTACCGGGCGGCCGATGAGTTTGCGGTCCGGGAGCAGGGTGCGGAGGCGGCGTAGGCAGGAGTCGGCGATCTCCCGGTAGCCGAGGAGTGTCTTGACCTGGGAGCGTGCCAGGTTCAGGACGGGGATCCCCAGTGGCCCTGCGGCGTTGATGCGTTTGACGCCGCTCACCGTGAGTTCCAGCGCGGCGTCGGCCCGGCGGTGGGCAGCAGCTGCGCCGTAGCCACAGGCGAGGAGGCCGCCGTCGTCGATGACCAGGACGCGGCGGCCGGCGGCGTGTGCGGCGTCCAGGAAGGTGTCGATCGGCGCGGTCGCCGTTGCGAGGGCATCGGCATGCGTCTTGGGGTTGTTGATGGCTGTGTTGTCGAGCAGGCCGGTGCGGTAGCCGCGGGCGCGGAGCGTCGCATGGATGTGGTCGCGGCCGGCGGTGCGGTCGCCCTTGTCCAGAGCGTAGATCCACGCGGTGGGGATGCCTGCGCGTTCCATACCGAGGAGGAATCCGACGCTGTGTTCCAGGTAGTGGTCCCGGAACAGCAGTGCCCAGCCGTCGAACGCCCGGTCCGGTTCGCTGTAGCGGTGGACCAGCGGCATCGCGGAGGTGATGGTCGCCAGTTCGCTCGGCGTGTAGGGCAGGAGGGCGTCGGCCAGGTGCGTGTGCAGTTCTCCGAGGATCTCCGCGTCAGCGCCGGGCTCGGCGTCGATGAGGACTTCGAGCGACGGTGGGGGTGGGGTCTGGTGGCCGAGAGTGCGTGGCGGCTGCGGGGCGAGTGGTTTCCAACGCAGGTGGAGGCGAGCGCCGTTCGGGGAGGTGAGCCGGACGGTGTCGCTTCCGGGTTCGGCGGTGAGGTGGTGCTGGTCCGCGATCTGTTGGGCGATCTTGCGAAGGCGTTCGGGGGTAGCCGGGCCGCGTAGGACCGTCCACGGGACGGGGCCGGATCCGGTGAGCGGTGATGAGGTGTCCACTGCCTCGGGTCTCCTGTTCGTCGGTCCGGCCCCGGTGAGGCTGGCCGGTCGGGCTGTGCTGCGGTCAGGTCTGGGCGAAGGTATGGGCCAGCGCTTCCTCGGCTTCTCCGAGGTGTTCGAGTAGCCGCTGTGCTGCCTTGTGGCGGAGCAGCCAGAACGCGTCCAGGTCGTCCTGGAGCAGGCCGCCGCCCTGGTAGTGCTGCTTGACCCCGTAGAGGCTGGTGACCAGCGTGATGAGCTGAACTCGGGCGCAGAACCGTACGTCCGCCTCGGTGATGCTCGGGTTCTCCTGCAGGTAGGCGGCGACGAGGGTGCGTCCGGCGGTGATCCAGTTGTCGGTGAGTGCGACGGAGCGGGGGTCGAAGGCGATCCGGCCGAGCTCGTAGGCGATGGGGAAGGGCTCCGGCGGCCGGAAGTCCAGTACGGCGGCGAGCTGGTCGCCGTCGAAGAGCAGGTTGACGGCGCTGTAGTCGCCGTGGAGGACCTGGCAGCTGAGGTCGGGTAGTTCGTCGCGCAGCTCGGGCATCCGGTGGAGCATTTTTTGCCGCTCTGCCAGTGTGTGCGCGGCCTGGACGTCGAAGTCGTCCCATTCGGCGCGTGGACTCTCGTTGATCGTGCGCAGCAACCCGTCCACGGCGACGTGAAGCTTGCTGAGGTCCCGGGAGCGCCAGGCATGGAACCTGTGCGGCGTCTCGGCGCTCGCCGGGTGCTGGGCGAAGGCACGGTGGATCGCCCCCAGGGTGCGGCCGGTCTCGGTCTGCTGGGCGGCGTTCAAACCGGAGTCCACGGTCACGCCGGCGACCCACTCCCAGACCGAGATGGCACCACGGCCGGTCCGCGCGATCGTCTGCCCCTCTGTGGTGAGCAGTACATGGGCGACCGGCACCCCGTGGCGCTCGGCGAGTTGGGTCTGGGCGATCGCCGCGGCCTCGTCGCTGAGGTCGGCGTCGGGTGTGTACTGCTTGACGAACAGTTTGTGTCCGTCGGCGGTCTGGGCCTGGTAGTTGATGGTGACCTGCCCGGCGGGTACGCGGGTGAGGCGGGCGTCGGTGACGTTGTAGGCGGTGGTCAGTGCGGCGGTGGCGTCCGCTGCGATCGGGGTCGGCATGTCCTTCTCCTTACTGGGGTGGCGACGAGGGCCACGCACGCTACGGGCTGCGGTCGAGGCGGTTCCACCAGGAAGCCGCCGCTCGGTATTTGGCGAGGCAGGTCGCCGGGCTACGGTCCGGCCCGGTCCACTCCACCGCCACTTCGATGCGCTGCCCTGCGGCGATCCGGCAGGCGGCGCGGGCGGCGACCTCGGAGGCGTCGGGGTGGGCGGCCAGGCCGGTGCCGTCGTCAGAGAGGTGCAGTGCTTCTGTTCGGGACAGGAGCCAGGTCAACGCCGGCTGACCGCTCTCTCCCGCGCGTTGCACGGTTGCGCCGAGTTGAGCGGTGTCCGCCAGTAGACGCACCTGACCACTGGTGAGTTCGTACAAGGTGGCCAGGTGTGTGGAGGTGAGCCAGTCCGGGTGGTGTGGCTCGACGAGGAGCGGTACGGCGGTCTGCGGTAGCGCGAGTGGTGTCGCCCTGGCGAGTGGAGTACGGGCGAGCAGCCGTATCCAGCCGGCGCCGAGTTCGGCGGCGGCTTCGGAGAGCCGGCGCAGTTCCTCGGCGGCTTGCCGCCGGTGGGCGTGATCGGTGGTGAGCAGGTCGGTGAGGTCGAGGTCGGCGGTCACTCCGGTGATCGGGACCGTCTCCCGCACGCGGCGTCGCCATGCCCGCAGCGTCGTGGCGTCGCGGTTGACCAGGTCGAAGCCCCGGTGGCCGCCGCGCAGGTGCAGGAACGGAACGCTGGACTTCCTCGCCCACTCCAGGAGGTCCGGCACGTCCAGGCCCCGGACTCCGATGCTGTACAGGCCGACTCCGCTCACGACGTGGCCCTCCAGTCGAAGAGGGTCACGGGTTCGGCGGGGCGTCGTGGCGTTCCGAGGAGCTGGTAGATCTCCGGAGCGAGGTTGCCCGGTACGGTCCGGCACCAGAACTTCAGCAACGCCGGATCCAGGTGCTCGGACAGCCAGGTCGTGGCCTCTGTGTAGGCGCTGCGGTAGCTGTGTGGTGCTGCGGCGGGAGCCAGCTCGTGCATTCCGACCACGGTCCAGCCGCGCCGGTGCACGTCGACGGCCGCTAGCGTCTCTGTATCGTCCGGAGTGCCGAGGAGGCCGAGGATGCCGCCCGGCGAAAGCATCGACGCGGCCCGACGCGCGTTCCCGACCGCGTCGATGACCACGCTCGTCTCCGAGACGTGGGACACACACTCGACCCACGGTGCTCGATCAATCGCAGTGTGGACCCGGGAGGTCACCACTCGGACCCTGCCCACTCCCCTACGCCGCAACTCCAGCACCATGCCCAGAGCGACCGGCCCGGACCCGACCACGACAACCCGGTCCCAGTCCACGGCCGGCATCCGGTCGAGCCCCAGAAGCGCCATCTGCTGGAACCGGCCAAGCGCCGCCACCTGAGCGGAAACTCCTGGCGGAGCTGCTACCGCGCCGACATGTTGCGGCCAGAACGCGGCACCGTGCGGTACCGGCGCCATCGTCCACCCGCTCTCCGTCCCCGTTTGCCCGAGCGCCATGTACCCGGCCTCGCTCCCCTCGGCGGCGACCATGCGCTTCCGCTCGGTTCCGGGGCTCAGCACACTGAACTCCCCTCTCACCATGCCCGGCGGGATCTCACCTGCGGCCGCGCAAAGAACGACCTCGCCCGACCGGAATCGCAGTCGCGCCCCAACATGCCGCTCGCTCATCCCGGGCCCTCCTTCACCAGGCGTTCCACGTGATCGGCGATGGCGCCGGGCGCTCCCCACACCGCGTGCATCCCGAGGCGGCGGGCCAGCGCCCGCACCAGCGTGTGCCGGTGGCGGGCGGCGCGGCTGTCCTCCAGGCTGCGCAGTACCGTGCGGCCCTGCTCCAGCACGCGGTCAAGCAGGTGGCCGCTCGACCGCAACCACACGGTGGCAGCGGTGTGCTCGTCGACCCTCTCCAGCACGCCTTCACCGGCACGAGGGTCGCCGTCAACGTCGACGAGAACCGCCGCCCGCAGCGGACCACCGCTGTCCGGCTCCACGCGGAACCGCTGGCTCATGTCGGCTTCCGCACTGTCGAGTTCGGGGAACCATCGGCGGACCGCGTAAGGACGCACGACAAAGGCGGCGGTCCCGCCGGCCAGCGTTGGCACGGCACCGCCACAGTCCAGCAGCGCCACGTCACCGGCGACAGGCCGCCACCCACGCCGAGCCAAGGCAAGCGCGACGAGAGTCTTGCCGGCTCCATGCCCTCCCAACAGCATCACCGCCGCACCCGAACTCGGGCAGCGCAGCGCGGTGGCGTGCACGCACAGCGTGCTCTCCCGAAGATGCAGCAGATGCAGACGCGCGTTCACCAGACGACGAGCGTCTGCCGCGCCCGCGCAGGCCGGGATGATCACGCCCGCCGTCCGGGAGGAGGAATCGACCCGCACGACACCGTCGGCCGCGACGCCGGGCAGGTGAGCCGACACCTCAGCCCACCAAGCCGTCGCACGGCTCGGCGCGAGCACCGTCAACTCCCGTCGCCGACTACTCACCGCGTACCACGCGCGTGCCTCATCCGTCATCGCGCCGACCTCTCCGCCAGCGCTGCCAACAGGTCGGCGTTGGCGGCATGGTCGTGTCCGAGGACGAGCGCCTGACGTGGCAGCGCCCCCAGGGCCTGCGCCAAGTCGGCGCGAGCACGCGCCGAGCCTCCACCCTCCCCGCCAGTGAGGTTGAAGATGTCCGGGTAGGAGTCCTCCTGCGAGCCGCACATGAAGTGCTCCTCGACGAGTTCCGTCTTCCCGTCGCGGTCGACGGCGGGCACCGCACCGGACACGGTGCGCGGGAAGAGCACCAAGCCCACCTGTGCCGAACCCACTGTCGTGACGCCGTACCAGCCCGCGAACTCCTCTGGCCGCACATGCGCCTTGAGCTCCCGAGCCCCCTCCCGCAGCGCCTGGGTCCGACCGGCCAGGAGGGCGTCGGTAACCCGCCGGTCCTGCGACGGATGAGCGGTCTCACCAGCCGCCAGACGAGCACGGGCGGCATCCACCCACCCCAGAGCACCCATCAACCCAAGACCCACCGCCGCGCCCGACGGCCACGCCAACAGTTCGACCCCGCTCGCGTCCGGCTGTGCCCGGGCGAACACGCGGTCGTTCGCCAGCAGACCAGCACCCGAGGCCGCGAGAGTGAACGCCACCGTCGTCTTCCCCACACCCCGGTCCCCCAGGGTGAGGACAGCCCGACCGCGATCGGTCACCGCCGCGGAACCGTGCAGGACCGCCCAACCATCCGCGACCAACTGCGCCCGCATCAGCTCCCGGGAGACCCGAACAGCCGCCCGGGCAAGCACGTCAGCATCCGGAGCGAACGCAACCACGTCCATCCGGCGTGCCGCCGCCGTGTAGCGGTAGGCGACCTGTTGAGCTGGCGTGAACGCCAGAACAGTGCAGCCGCCAGCCTCCCGCGTGTAGAAGGTGCGGGAGCGCGGGTACGCCGCCTCCTCGTAGGCCGTGGCAGCCACAGCGGACGCCAGCGCCTGGTACTCGACAGGATCGTGCGCCGCAGTCACCGTGGCAGCACCGCCGGCCTGACGTCCAACCGTCCACCAGGGCGAGAGGTAGCGCTTTACCCACTCGATGACCGAGGGATCCTGCGCCACGACGCTGACCGACCCCTCGGCCGCAGCCGTGAGGATGGTGACTGACTCCACGCGTTGGTTTCCTTCCATAGTCGGCCTCCTGGCAGTTCAGGTGCATGGGTCTGGGAGGAGTCGCGATCAGGGCTGACCCGCGACCGGGCGAGCGGCGGCCACGGAGCCCGCCAAGTGCGCCTCAAGTTCGCTCGGTTGACGTTCGGCGGGCTCGTGGCTGCCGTCGCTCAGTGCCGAAGGCTCCAGAGCCGGGAGTTCGACGGTCGTGGCCCCTCGGGCCGTCTCCGCCACAAGCACGACAGCAGGCCCCACCAGGCCGACGCTCGCGAGCGCGATGACCATCCCGGCGCCGGGCATCCGAATCCGCTCTGCCGAGCCGGTACGCCGTCCGCTCACCGTTCCACCCCGCCACCCGGCGCCTGACCGCTCCCGTACAGAGGCGGAAGGTGCCCGGCACTCTGTCGCTTGTCGATCGCCTGCTCAAGCTGGATGGCGACGAGCTGCATCTGGTTGCCGTCCAGGACGAGGATCGTCTCCGTCCGCCGCCCGTCGGGGTGCCGAAGGATGATCGGGAGGACGGCCTGACGTGCCCGGACGTCGTACAACAGGTCCCTGCGGTCGGGAACGGCATGCAGGTGGGCAGCGCCTGCCTGCTGACTCGTGTCGGTCGCCATCACGCCTCCCCGAGCTGCAGATAGACCTTGATCTCGTCAGCGCTCCACGTGACGGGATCGCCGTGGAGCCGGACGCAGTCGAACGTGGTCACGATCACCTCCGGAGAAGTAGCGGTTCGACGGCCGCGCCGCCGGCAACGGGCGTGGCCTCGACATTCAGAGAACCGCCACAACAGGGCCGTAACCAGAGCAGAATCGGGGCACCGATGCGGTACCCGTGTGGCACTTCGGGGCATGACCTCGAAGAACCGCGAACGGACAGGACCAAGCCGAATTCGCAGGGAGCCGAGGACCATGCCCATCAAGCGGCACCGACTCATCCAGCGACGCCATACCGTCGGACTGACTCAGGAGGCGCTGGCCGAGCGGCTGGGAGTCGACCGTTCCACGATCGTGCGCTGGGAGTCCGGCCGCGGCGGCCCACAGCCCTGGATGCGACCCCGCTTCGCCGCCGCACTGGGCATCAACATCGAAGAGCTTCAGGACTTACTGGCCGAAGCCACCGGGGACGACACACCTCGACGGCAACGACGAGAGCACGCACTGAGACACCCCTCACGCATCGACCTCACCACCGCCGCTGCCCTCCGCGACGACTTCACCGCACTCGCCTCCCGCTACGACCACGCTCCCTCCACCCGCCTCCTCGCCGAAGCCGGACAGCAGCTCACCGAGATCACCTCAATGGCCAGCCAGGCACCTGCGGGCCGCGTGCAGCGCGACCTGCGAATCCTCCAGGCAGACGCCTCCACACTCATGGGCCAGCTCGTCTGGGACGCCTCGCAGCGCCGAGACCACGCGACCGCCCGCACCTACTACGACCAGAGCGTCAGCGTCGCCCAACACCTGCGAGACCACGTCCTCGAAGCCCACGCGCTCCTCCGGACCTGCTACGTCGCCCTCTACGGCGCCCAAGACCCGCACTCAGGACTGTCCCTCGCCCACCAAGCCGCCACCAGCGCGAAGCCGGTCAGCCACGCCCTCACGGGAATCGCGCTCCTCCACGTCGCCGAAGCCCACGCCATGCTGGGCAGCAGCACCGACTGCGAAGCCGCACTGTCACAAGCCGACCGGCACCTCTCGAAGGCGGACAGCGCCGACGCGGCGGCCGAACTCCTCTCCCCCACCCAGTTCGGTCGCCTGGCAGGCTCCTGCTATCTCTCCCTCGGCCAGCACCACCGAGCCCGCAGCTACCTCGAGGCGACAGCCGGCCAGCTGCAAGATCGACGAAAGTCTCGCACCATCGTGCTCGGGAACCTTACGCTCGCCTGTATCCGCCAACGCGAGGTCGACACCGCCGTCGCATACCTGGACCAGGCCATCAACGAGCTCGAGGACACCCGTGGCGGCGGAGGCATGAACATCGTCTTCAGCGCAGCCCGCGAGCTGCGACCCTGGCGGCAGCAGCCGGACGTGGCAGACGTCCACGACCGGCTCCTCGCCCTCATGGCCGCACCATGAACCGCGTAAGGAGACCCGGGTGACCACCGAAGCCGACCACGCCAAACAACTCGTACGCACCCAGGTCTGGGACGCCCTCGACGCCGCCGAAGCCGTCCACGACACCACCGCACACGGCCGCATCCCCAACTTCAAGGGCGCCGAGCAGGCCGCCGACCGGCTGGCCGAACACCCCGCCTGGCAAAGCGCCAAGGTCATCAAAGCCGTCCCCGACAAGGCCCAGCACGCCGTACGCGCCCGCGCCCTGGCCGAAGGCAAGACCGTCTACATGGCCGTGCCGAAACTCGCCACCCCCAAGCCCTTCTACCTCCTCGACCCGAACCGCCTCACCATCCCTCCCCACGAAGCCGCCCACCCCCGCACTGCCGCCGCCCGCGCCCCGGCCGTCGAAGTCGACGCCCTCCAGCCCATCGACGTCATCGTCCTCGGCAGCGTCGCCGTCAACACCACCGGCGTCCGCCTCGGCAAAGGCGCCGGCTACTCCGACATCGAGTTCGCCCTCCTCACCGAAGCCGGACTCATCACCACCGACACCCTCATCGTCACCACCGTCCACCCCCTCCAAATCATCGACACCCCCATCCCCCACAC
>NZ_WMLF01000213.1 GCF_014156695.1 Streptomyces durbertensis
GCCGCCACGAACCACCCGCCACGCCCCGCCACGAACCCGCGACAGACGCCGGCCGCCCGTGGCCGGCGACAACGCCGGCCACGGGCGGCCAGGGGAGGAGAGGACCGGCTCAGACCGCCGGCGCGGGGAACGTCGGGTACTCGACGCCGGAGACGTGCTGGACGACCCGCACGACCTGGCAGGAGTAGCCGAACTCGTTGTCGTACCAGAGGTACAGGATCGCGTTGTCCCCGTCGACCTTGGTCGCGCCGGCGTCGACGATCGAGGCGTGACGGGAGCCGATGAAGTCGCTGGAGACCGCGTCGGGCGCGCTGATGAAGTCGATCTGGCGCTTGAGCGGCGACGTCAGCGACACGTTCCGCAGGTAGTCCAGGACATCCTCGCGGCTGGTCTCCCGGCCGAGCTGGAGGCTGAGGATCGCGATCGACACGTCCGGCACCGGGACGCGGATCGAGCTGCCGGTGATGGGCGCCTTCAGCTCCGGCAGCGCCTTGGCGACGGCGGAGGCGGCGCCGGTCTCGGTGATGACCATGTTGAGCGCCGCCGAACGGCCGCGCCGGTCGGAGTTGTGGTAGTTGTCCAGCAGGTTCTGGTCGTTGGTGAACGAGTGGACCGTCTCCACGTGGCCGCGCCGCACACCGTACTCGTCGGCCATCGCCTTCAGCGGCGGCACGATCGCGTTGGTGGTGCAGGACGCGCACGAGAGGATCTGCTCGTCCGGCTTGATCGTGTCGTGGTTGACCCCGTGCACGATGTTCGGGATGTCGCCCTTGCCGGGGGCGGTCAGTACGACCTTGTGGATGCCCGGGCGCAGGTGCTTGGACAGCCCCTCGCGGTCCCGCCACCGACCGGTGTTGTCGATGAGGATGGCGTCCTTGATGCCGTACTCGGTGTAGTCGACCGTCGTCGGGTCGTCGGAGTAGATGACCCGGATCTCGTTGCCGTTGGCGATGATCTTGCTGTTCGCCTCGTCGACGGTGATCGTGCCCTGGAACTGGCCGTGGATCGAGTCGCGGCGCAGCAGCGAGGCCCGCTTGACGATGTCCTGGCCCGCGCCGCGGCGCACCACGATGGCCCGCAGCCGCAGACCGTTGCCGGAACCGGCCTTCTCGATCAGCAGCCGGGCGAGCAGCCGGCCGATGCGACCGAAGCCGTAGAGCACGACGTCACGTGCCTCGCGGCGCTCGATCTTGTTCTCCCCGGTGGCGCCGGCGACCGCCTCGGCGGTGAACTCCTCCACCGACAGGCCGCGGTCGTCGCCCCGGTAGGTCGCGGCGAGCATGCCGATGTCGATCTGGGACGGCCCCAGGTCGAGCGTGGAGAGAGCCTGCAGGAAGGGAAGCGTCTCGGTGACCGAGAGCTCCTCGCCGGCGATCTGACGGGCGAACCGGTGGGTCTTGAGAATGCTGACCACCGACTTGTTCACCAGGGAGCGGCTGTGCAGCAGGACGGTGACGTCCCGCTCCCTCTGCAGCTTCCCGATCATCGGGATCATCGACTCCGCGATCTTCTCGCGGTTCTTCCAGTCAGTGAACGAGTCCTCGTTGACAGTCACAAGTTTATCTTTCGAGCTAGGCGGTGCTCATATGTTAACCGCACGGTCCGACCGTGCGGTGAGCGGGCCGCCGCTCCCACCCCCGCCGCGCGCCGGACCGACGTCTTCGCAGCTCAGCGGCGTGTCAGTCGCGGTCCGCCGAGGTGAGCACCACCCAGACCGGCCCGACGGCAAACGGCAACGGCGAGCCGTCGGGGGAGGAGAAGCGCGTGCCGGTCGAGGCGGTCGGCCGCTCCCAGCGCGCCCGGTATGCGTGGCCGTCGCGCAACACCAGCGCGTCGCCGGACCCCACCGTCTCGGTGTACGGGGTCACGTTCCCGCCCCGGTCCCGGAAGTCCGACCCCCGCACGGTGACGTACTGCACCACCACCGTCGCCGCGGACAACCGCACCCCCGCCGTACCGACCGCCGGCTCCCCGTCCAACGACACCAGCCACCTGCCCTCACCGCTCGACCACTCGAAGCCGAACGCCGCCGCCGGGTACCGCACGGTGTGCCGCTCCCGCGCCTCACCGCCGGCCGGCCGCCGCTCGTCGAAGACAAACCCGATGTCGGCGGCCGTGCTCGCCCGCGGCGCGGCCGCAAGGGCCGCCTCCGGCCGCAGGTAGAGGTTGTGCGGCGCAGGCCGGTCACCGCCGCGCGCGTAGGCCTCCGGAGCGGCCGACGGCGGCACCGGGTACAGCGAGGCAGCCTCCAGCAGCGGCCGCAGCCGCGACTGCACCCCGGAGTAGCCCAGTGCCGGCCGTCCGAACTGCTCCAACAGCTCCAGGTCCGACTCCCGCGCGCTGCGCACCGGTCCGACCCGCTCCGGCAGCCGGCCCGAGTAGACGGCGACCAGCCGGCTCAGGCCGGACTCCACCCGCTCGGCGTACACAAGATCCGCGTCCTCGACCCCCGTGTGCGGCCGTGCCGGCCGCACGTTGTCGATCTTCACCGCGAGCACCGGACCCGCCTCGACGCCCGCCTCACCGGTGAACGGTGAGGCGGTGGGGGAGGGGGACGGCGACTCGGCGCCGCGCCCGCCCTCCTCGTCCCCGCCCGGCTGGCAGCCGCACGACACCAGCACCAGCAGCAGCGCCACCACCACCGCGCCACGTGCCGGCCACGCCCTTCGACCCCGCGTGTCCACCGGACCGCCCCGGACCGTCGGCGACGTCCCCGCCGGCCACTGACCCCGGCCCTCAGCCGCCGCCCTCCGCGGTGACCAGCGCCAGCGTCGCCAGGCCCAGCACGATCCAGGCGAACCACAGCAACCCGTTGCCGCCCAGCGCCACGCTGTACGCCGTCGCGACCACCAGCGCCACCAGCGTCGCGACGGTCATCTTCTTGACGGATCCCGTCATACCGGTCATGGCAGCCACCTCCACGGCGGTGCGGCGCCCACAGCTGTCCGTGCGCGCCGGGCCCGATACCGCCATGGTCCCGCAGAACGGCCGATTCGCGCTACTTCACGGCGCTATGTGTCCCCGTGGGATCCCTGGGATCCCACGCGCACCGCCGGGCGCCCGACGGCCGCCAGGATCACCGGCTGCCGGAGTTGAGCGAGGTCAGATACGCGTTGTACGCCGCGAGCTCCTTGTCGCCGTCCCGGTCCGCCGCCCGGTCCTTGCGCCGGGCCTGCCGCTGCTCGGAGTGGTACCACTGGTAGATCAGCGCGATCAGCACGATCACCGACGGGATCTCACTGAACGCCCACGCGATGCCGCCGGCCGCGCTCTGGTCCGCCAGCGCGTCCACCCCCAGGCTGGCCGGCGGGTTCTGGTACGTGCCGATCATCGGCTCGCTCGCCATCATCAACGCGATCCCGAAGAACGCGTGGAAGGGCATCGAGGCGAACAGCTCCAGCATCCGCATGATGTGCCCCGGCCGGTGCGGCCCCGGGTCCACGCCCATGATCGGCCAGAAGAACACCAGCCCCACCGCCAGGAAGTGCACCATCATGCCGATGTGCCCGGGCCGCGACTCCATCAGGAAGTCGAACACCGGCGTGAAGTACAGCGCGTAGAGGCTCGCGATGAAAAGCGGGATGGTGAACGCCGGATGCGTGATCACCCGCACGTAGCGGCTGTGCAGGAACGACACCAGCACCTCGCGGGGACCCCGACGGCCCCGCCCGGCCGACGGCAGTGCCCGCAGCGCCAGCGTGACCGGCGCGCCCAGCAGCAGCAGGATCGGGGACAGCATGCTGATCACCATGTGCTGCACCATGTGCACGCTGAACAGCACCATGCCGTAGTCGTTCAGCGCGGTGACCGTCACCAGCGCCACGCTCAGCACGCCGACCGCGAAGGCGACCGTCCGCCGCACCGGCCAGCGGTCCCCGCGCGCCCGCAGCCGCAGCACACCCCAACCGTAGAGCGCGAGCGCCAGCAGCGACCCGTAGAGGAAGAACGGCTCTCCGGTGAACTCCAGCCCCCTGCCCCAGGTGAAGGGAAGCAGCTCCCCGGGCATGCCGTGTTCGCCGTGGTCCATCGCGTGATCTCCTGGCCGATTGGTTCGCGCCGATTGCCCGAACAAGAGTAGAACCGCCCCCGGCCGCACTCGCGGCCGGGGGCGGTCAGGCGTCCGCATCGCGGACGCAGCTGCCGGGAGTCGGGTCAGGCGGGCCCGGTGGCAGCCGCGACGCGCTCCCGGCGCAGCGCCTCGTACCAGCGGTCGTCGACCGGTGGCAGCGCGTTCACGTCCAGCGCCAGCTTGATCAGCAGGTCGGCGATCTGCGGGTTGCGGGCCAGCACCGGACCGTGCATGTACGTACCGAAGACGGTGTCGTTCCAGGCGCCCTCGGTGCCGTCGCCGGTGCCGTTGCCGCGCCCGAGGCGGACCCGGGCGAACGGCCGGGCGGTCGGCCCGAGGTGGGTGACGCCCTGGTGGTTCTCGAAGCCGGTCAGCTGCGGCAGCCGGAGCCGCTCGTCCACGTCCGCCAGCACGTCGCCGACGCAGCGCTCGCCCTCACCGCGCACGCTCGTCACGTCCAGCAGGCCGAGTCCCTCCTCCCGCTGCCCGAGGTCGTTGACGAACTCGTGGCCGAGGATCTGGTAGCCGGCGCACACCGACAGGATGATCGCCCCGTTGTCGGCGGCCCGGCTCAGCCCGCCGTCCCGGCGCAGCCGCTCGGCGGCCAGCCGCTGCGGCCGGTCCTCGCCGCCGCCGACCAGGTAGATGTCCCCGGAGGTGGGGATCGGCTGGTCGGAACGCACGTCCATGCGCTGCACCGCCAGACCGCGCTGCTGTGCCCGACGCTCCACGACCAGGACGTTGCCCTGGTCGCCGTAGGTGCTCAGCAGGTCCGGGTAGACCCACACGACCCGCAGACTCGAGTCACTCATCGCTTGGCACTCCTCACTGGGGTCAGTTGCCGACGGCGCGGCGCAGGTCCTGGAACGCGGTGTAGTTCGCGATCGCCTCGATACGTCCGGGCGGGCAGGCCCGCACGGCCTCCGCTGCGGTGTCGAACACCTGGAAGTCGACGCCGGCCACCTCCAGCCGTACCGCCAGGTCCAGCCGCCGGTCGCCGATCACGCAGATGGGGTGCCCGGCCAGCCGCGAGTAGTCCACGTCCCACAGCCAGGAGGTGTCGGTGCCGTCGGCCCCGCGCGCGTTCACCGCGAGGATCACCGGCGCCGGCGGCGGGTCGATCAGGGAGAACGTCTCCAGCCAGCCGGCCGGGTTCTTCGCCAGCAGCAGCCGGATGTCCCGGTCCAGGTAGCTGACCACGTCGTACCGGCCGGCGACCGCCTGCACCGAGTACATCCGCTCCAGGGCGACCTGCGGCGGCACACCGAACGCGGCGGCGACCGCGGCGGAGGTCGTCGCGTTTGCCCTGTTGGCCCGTCCCGGCAGCTGGAGCCTGATCGGCCAGGCGGAACCGTGCGGGTCCAGCACGTGGTCGCCGGAGAGCGCCCAGGTCGGCGTCGGCCGGCGGAAACCGCACTCGCCGCACAGCCAGTCGTCGCCCGGCCGCTGCATCACACCGCCACACGAGGGGCAGGACCAGGCGTCGTCCTTCCACTCCTGGCCCGCGGCCACCCACACGACGTTCGCCGAGGAGGACGCCGCCCACACCACCAGCGGGTCGTCCGCGTTGGCGATGATCACCGCCTTCGAGCCGGCCAGCCCCTCCCGCCAGTGCTCGGCGAGCATCCGCGTCTCGGCGGCCCGGTCCAGCTGGTCGCGGGAGAGGTTGAGCAGCGCGATGGCCTTCGGCGTCACGTCCTTGGCGACACCCGCCAGGTACTTCTCGTCGACCTCGATCACGCCGTAGCGGGCCTTGGAACCGCCGGCCAGTGCCGAGGTGATGCCCGCCGGCATGTTGGCGCCCAGCGCGTTGGAGACGACCTCCTCGCCCGTGGCCCGCAGGGCCTCGGCGATCAGCCGCGTTGTGGTGGTCTTGCCGTTGGTCGCGGAGACGAGCACGACGTCCAGATGGGCCGCGAGCCGGGCCAGGAGGTCGGGGTCGAGTTTGAGGGCCACCCGGCCGCCGATCACCGATCCACTGCCGCGGCCCGCGGCCCGAGACACCGCCGCCGCGGCCCTGCCCGCCGTCACAGCCAGTTTGGCGCGCGGCGACAGCGGCTCCGAGTTGCCTGCCATCGTCCTTGATCCTCCTTGCGCTTCGCTCATGGTGCAGCCTATCGAGAGTTGGGCCCCCGCCCCGAACCGCACCACTGTCGGGAAGGAGCGGGCCGTAGGGTGTCGGACATGCGACGAGGCCCGATTCCCGGAGGCACCGGACAAGTCCGGCCCCTGACCCTGTACCGCACGGCGGTGCTGCACGAGCCGTGCGAGCCCGTGACCGACTTCGGGCCCGAACTCCGGACTCTGGTGGAGGACATGTTCGCCACCATGTACGCCGCCGGCGGCGTCGGTCTGGCCGCCAACCAGGTCGGCGTCCCGCTGCGCGTCTTCGTCTACGACTGCCCCGACGACGAGGACCGACGCCACCTCGGGCACGTGGTCAACCCGCGCCTGGTCGACGTGGGCGGTGAGGACGTGGCCGGCCCGGAGGGCTGCCTGTCCCTGCCCGGACTCGAGGCGCGCACACCACGCGCCGACCACGCCCGGGTGGAGGGCGTGCGTGCCGACGGCACACCGGTCACCGTCGAGGGTACGGGCTTCTTCGCCCGCTGCCTCCAGCACGAGTGCGACCACCTGGAGGGAACCGTCTACGCGGACCGGCTCGGGCCGCTGCGCCGACGCCGTCTGCTGCGCGCGGTACGCCGCACCCCCTGGGGCGCGCGGGCCGAGCCCGGCTGAGACGGCCGGGCGACGGTCGCGGCGGCGCTCAGAACGTCGGTCGGCCGGCCCGGTCGGCCGCCGCCGCCAGCCTCCCCCACAGCAGGTCGGCGAGATGTGACACCAACTGCTCCCGCGGGCAGGGCCGTTCACGCAGCCACCAGTCGCCGGCCGCGTGCATCATGCCGACGATCCCGTGACCCCAGACCCGGGCCAGTTCCTCACTGCCCGGCCCGAGGTCCAGCCGCTCCTCGATGAACACCGCCAGTTCCTCGCCCAGCCTGCGCAGCAGCGGAGCGGAGTGGTGGCCGACGTCGAAGCCCTGCTCGGTCTCGGCGTCCTCCGCCGGGTGCATCAGGAAGCGGTAGACCTGCGGGTGCGCCTCGATGGCCGTCAGGTACGTGTCCAGGGTGGCTTCCACCCGCTCCCGGCGCTCGGCGGGGGCGTCGAGCGCGGCCCGCAGGGACTCCAGCAGCGCGTCGGTGTGGCGCTGCGCCAACGCCCGGTAGAGCCCGCCCTTGTCGCCGAAGTGCCGGTAGAGGATCGGCTTGGTGATGCCCGCCTCGGCGGCGATGGCGTTCATCGACGCCCCGGGGCCGTCGCGGAGCACGACGCGCTCCGCCGCCTCCAGCAGCTCCCGTCGTCTGCGTTCGGCGGTGCTGCGCTGTGCCGTGCGCGGGTCGGTGTCCATTCCGCGTGCCCTCCCCCGTGCTGGGAATCCTGTCGTCGCCGCGAACGTAACACCTGGGGCCGTCACCGCCACGCCTCGCGCGAGAGCGCTCCCGGCAGGTTGACAGGGTGTACCCATGGGTAACAAAATGCGTTACCGCTAGTAACACACCTGTGGAGGCGCACGATGGCGGAATTCGCACTCGATCTCAACGAGGACCAGAAAGCCGTACGGGACTGGATCCACGGCTTCGCCGCCGACGTGATGCGCCCCGCCGCCGCCGAATGGGACGAACGCGAGGAGACCCCCTGGCCGATCATCCAGGAAGCCGCCAAGATCGGCATCTACTCACTCGACTTCTACGCCCAGCAGTTCTTCGACCCCACCGGCCTCGGCATCCCCATGGCCATGGAGGAACTCTTCTGGGGTGACGCCGGCATCGCCCTGTCCATCGTCGGTACCGGACTCGCCGCCGTCGGCGTCCTCGCCAACGGCACCGAGGAGCAGATCGGCACCTGGATCCCCCAGATGTACGGCGACGCGGGCGATGTCAAGGTCGCCGCCTTCTGCTCCTCCGAACCCGACGCCGGCTCCGACGTCTCCGCCATCCGCACCCGCGCCGTCTACGACGAGGCCAAGGACGAGTGGGTGCTCAACGGCACCAAGACCTGGGCCACCAACGGCGGCATAGCCAACGTCCACGTTGTCGTCGCCGTCGTCGACCCGGATCTCGGATCCCGGGGCCACGCCTCCTTCATCGTGCCGCCCGGCACCCCCGGCCTCAGTCAGGGCCAGAAGTTCCTCAAGCACGGCATCCGCGCCTCCCACACCGCCGAAGTCGTCCTCGAGGACGTCCGCGTCCCCGGCAGTTGCCTGCTCGGCGGCAAGGAGAAGCTCGACGAACGCCTCGCCCGCGTCCGCGAAGGCCGCCGCAAACAGGGCGGCAACGCCGCCATGGCCACCTTCGAAGCCTCCCGCCCCGCTGTCGGCGCCCAGGCCGTCGGCATCGCCCGCGCCGCCTACGAGGTCGCCCTCGACTACGCCAAGACCCGCGTCCAGTTCGGCCGCCCCATCATCGACAACCAGGGCGTCGCCTTCCAACTCGCCGACATGCGCACCCGCGTCGACGCCGCCCGGCTCCTCGTCTGGCGCGCCTCCTGGATGGCCGCCACCAAGCAGCCCTTCACCGCCGCCGAGGGGTCGATGTCCAAGCTCTTCGCCGGCGAGACCGCCCGCGAGGTCACCGCCCAGGCCATGCAGATCCTCGGCGGCAACGGCTTCACCCGCGAATACCCCGTCGAGCGCATGCACCGCGACGCGGCCATCTACACCATCTTCGAGGGCACCAGCGAGATCCAGCGGCTTGTCATCGCCCGCAGCATCTCGGGAGTCCCCATCCGCTGACCCCGCACACCCGCCGCCCGAGCGGCGACCACCCGAC
>NZ_WMLF01000214.1 GCF_014156695.1 Streptomyces durbertensis
CCCCATCCCACGCCCCCACCCCCGGACGAAAGCAGAGAGCCCGTGCTGACCGTCGACTTCTCCCGGTTCCCGCTCGCCCCAGGCGACCGAGTGCTCGATCTGGGCTGCGGCGCCGGCCGGCACGCCTTCGAGTGCTACCGGCGCGGCGCCCGGGTGGTGGCGCTGGACCGCAACAGCGAGGAGATCCGCGAGGTGGCGAAGTGGTTCGCCGCCATGGAGGAGGCCGGGGAGGCGCCGAAGGGCGCGACGGCCACCGCGATGGAGGGCGACGCGCTCGCCCTGCCCTTCCCCGACGACAGCTTCGACGTCGTGATCATCTCCGAGGTGATGGAGCACATCCACGACGACAAGGGCGTGCTCGCCGAGATGGTCCGGGTGCTGCGGCCCGGCGGCCGGATCGCGGTCACCGTGCCGCGCTACGGCCCCGAGCGGATCTGCTGGGCGCTGTCCGACGCCTACCACGAGGTGGAGGGCGGCCACATCCGCATCTACAAGGCCGACGAACTCCTCGGCCGGATCCGGGAGGCCGGGCTGCGGCCCTACGGCAGCCACCACGCGCACGCCCTGCACTCCCCGTACTGGTGGCTCAAGTGCGCCTTCGGGGTGGAGAAGGACGGCGACGAGGCGGCGCTGCCGGTCCGCGCCTACCACAAGCTGCTGGTCTGGGACATCATGAAGAAGCCGCTGGCCACCCGGCTCGCCGAGAAGGCGCTCGACCCGCTCATCGGCAAGAGCCTGGTCGTCTACGCCACCAAGCCGCACCACCCGGAGGTGGCGGCGTGACAAGCCCGGAGCGCACCGAACGGCTGATCCTGCCGGGCGTCCTGACGGCCGAGCAGGCCAGGCAGACCGTGGCCGGCATCGCGGCCGGCCAGCGCGAGGACGGCGCGATCCCCTGGTTCCGGGGCCACCACCTCGACCCGTGGGACCACGTCGAGGCCGCCATGGCGCTGGACACGGCGGGCGAGCACGACCGGGCCGAGGCGGCCTACGACTGGCTCGCCCGGCACCAACTGCCGGACGGCTCCTGGTACGCGGCCTACCAGGACGGCGACGCCACGGCCCCCACCGACCGGGGGCGGGAGAGCAACTTCTGCGCCTACGTGGCCGTCGGCGTCTGGCACCACTATCTGGCCACCGGCGACGAGGCGTTCGTCGAGCGGATGTGGCCGGTCGTGACCGCCGCCGTGGAGTTCGTCCTCGAACTCCAGCAGCCCGGCGGGCAGATCGGCTGGAAGCGCGAGGACGACGGCACGCCCGTGACGGACGCGCTGCTCACCGGCTCCTCGTCCGTCCACCACGCGCTGCGCTGCGCCCTGGCGCTGGCCGAACACCGCGAAGAGCCGCAGCCGGACTGGGAGTTGGCGGCCGGGTGCCTGGGACACGCGATCGCCCACCACCCGGAGCGCTTCCTGGACAAGTCCCGCTACTCGATGGACTGGTACTACCCGGTGCTCGGCGGCGCGGTCACCGGGCAGGCCGGCCGCGACCGACTCCGGGAACGCTGGGACGAGTTTGTCGTGCCGGGCCTCGGAGTGCGCTGCGTGGTGCCGAACCCGTGGGTGACGGGCGGTGAGAGCGCGGAGTTGGCGCTTGCCCTGTGGGCGGTGGGCGAGTCCGACCGCGCGCTGGACGTACTGCGGTGGATCGGCCACCTGCGCGCCGACAACGGCATGTACTGGACGGGCTACGTCTTCACCGACGAGGCCGTGTGGCCGCGGGAGCAGACGACGTGGACGGCCGGCTCGGTGCTGCTGGCCGTCGCCGCGCTCGGCGGCGACGAGGCGACCGTGCAGGTCTTCGGCGGCGAGCGGTTGCCGCTCGGCCTGGCCCCGGACTGCTGCTGACGGCCGGGAGAGACACGACAACGCCGAGCGGCCCGCCACCCCTCTCCGGGGCGGCGGGCCGTTCGGCGTTGCCGTGCGCGGACCGCTCAGCCGCGCTGGATGCCCGAGGTGTCCTGGAGGACGCCGCGACGACCGTCCTGGGTCTGGGCGATCAGGGCCTGACCACGCTGCTCGACCGCCAGGTACCAGGTGCCCGGGGCGAGTTCGGCGATCGGGTTGGGCGAGCCGTCCTCGCCGAACAGCGGCCGGGCGGCCGGCACGGCGAACCAGAACGGCTGGAAGTTCGGGTCCGGCGCGGTGGCCTGCGGCTGCGGCTGCGCGGGCTGCTGGTGCTGGGCCGGCTGCGCCTGCCCGCCCTGCTGCGGGCCACCCTGCTGCGGGCCGCCGTACGACGGCTGGCCCTGCTGCTGCGGCGCCGGGTAGCCGTACCCGCCGGGCTGCTGCTGGCCGGGCTGGGGCTGACCGGGCTGCTGCTGGCCCGGCTGGGGCTGGCCGGGCTGGTGGGCGCCGGGGTAGCCGTAGCCGCCGGGCTGCGGCTGGCCGAGGTGCGGCTGGCCGGGCTGGCCCTGCTGCGGCTGACCGTATGGCGTCAGGCCCGCGTTCGTCCCGGAACCGGAGATCAGCGGGACCCGCAGCGCCGGCACGTACGAGCCGGCGATCGTCGCACCGGTGAGCAGGAACAGCGCCAGCAGCGCGATCCACTGACCGGCACCGACGTTCAGGTTGTCGATGACGCTGCCGAACTTCCGGGTCAGCGTCCAGACGGCGGACCAGGTGGCGAAGACCGCGAGGGCGACGCCCCACTGGGTCAGCTTCAGGCCGAGGAACTGCGTGTTCTCCGGCAGGAAGCGGGAGCCGACCGTGAGACCGGCCGAGATCAGACCGGGAAGGAAGATCGCGGGCAGGACCGGCCAGTAGAGGTTGGACCATCCGTTGCGTTCGAAGGGGATGTCGGTGCCCGGCGGCAGCCGCAGACCCCCGGTGTCCGCCGTGTAGAAGTTGAGGAACGAGGCGAGCAACAGCAGTGCCGCTGCCACGAGCACCACTGCGTCGCCTCGGGTGAGCGAGCGGTTGTTCACATCAGATCCTTCGTCGATCTTGTCGTCATGGTCCGGTCATCACGGGGGCTGCACCATCGTACGGACACACGGCGCCGCCGCCCGCATCCCCCCGCGCTCCGGTACCGGGTGCCACGGGATGCGACGGCTGTCCCGGTTGTGCGAGTTGGGTGGCATGTCCTCGGTGGCGCGTCCCCCGTGGTCGTCCCCCGCCGCTCGCTAACGCTTTCCTACCAGGAACGACGTCACTCCGTCAGCGATTCCGCGCGCGGCCTTCCCCTGCCACGCCGGGTCGGTCAGCAGTGCGACGTCCTCCGCGTCGCGCATGTTGCCGCACTCCAGGAACACCTTCGGCACCCGGGAGAGGTTCAGTCCGCCGAGGTCGTCGCGCGTGGTCAGCCCCGTCGCCGCCGTGCGCGGTCCCAGGTAGCCGGCCGGCCGCATCCCGGTGGCCGAGCGGTAGTGGTCGGCGAGGTGGCCGCCGAGCCGCCGGGACTCCTCGACGATCCCGGTGGTGTCCGCCGCGCCGGACTTCACGGCCGCCGGCAGGATGACGTGGAAGCCCCGGTTGCCGGGCGCCGAGCCGTCCGCGTGCACGGAGACGACGGCGTCCGCCTTCGCGCGGTTGCCGATGCGGGCGCGCTCGTCGATGCACGGGCCGAACGGGCGGTCGTCGTCCTGCGTGAACCTCACCTCGGCGCCGCGCTCCTCCAGCAGCGTCCGCACCCGGCGGGAGACCTCCAGGGTGAACCTCGCCTCCGGATAGCCGGCGTTGCTCGCCGTGCCGGTGGTGTCGCACTCCTTGCGGCCCGTGCCGATGTCGACAAGCCGGTTGAGCTCGGCCGGGTGGTTCCGGTTGCCCGGGTTGTGGCCGGGGTCGATCACCACCACCCTGCCGGCGAGGGCCTTCGACCCGCCGGGGCGGGCGTCTCCGTCGGCCGGCCCGGACGTCGACGGGCCGGGGGCCACGTCGGGCGAGGAACCGGACGGTTCGGCCGGGTCGGCGGGTTCCGAGGGCTCCCCGGGCGTCGCGTCCGCCGAACCGGCCGCCGACGGCGCGCCGGTGGGGCGGCCGGCTTCCTCCTCCCGTCCGCCGCCGGCGCGTTGCGCCACCAGCCACACCAGACCGGCCGCCACGCACAGCGGCAGCACCACCGCGAGCACGGTGAACAGACGGCGCCCGCCGGACATCAGACGCCGTCGCCCGTGCGGCGCAGCACCCGCAGCGAACCGGTCACCGACTCCTCGCGGAAGGCACCGGACTCCAGCGCCCGCCGGTACACCCGGAAGGGCGCCTGACCGCCGTCGGCGGGATCGGGGAAGACGTCGTGCACGACCAGCAGTCCGCCCACGGCCAGATGCGGCGCCCAGCCCTCGTAGTCGGCGCTGGCGTGCTCGTCGGTGTGGCCGCCGTCGACGAAGACGAGGCCGAGCGGCCGCCCCCACACGGCGGCGACCTGCGGCGAACGCCCGACGATCGCCACGACGTGGTCCTCCAGCCCGGCCGCGCGCAGGGTGCGGCGGAAGGTGGGCAGGGTGTCCATCAGCCCGACCTCGGGGTCGACCAGCCCCGGGTCGTGGTACTCCCAGCCCGGCTGCTGCTCCTCGCTGCCCCGGTGGTGGTCGACGGTGACCGCCGTGACCCCGCCCGCCCGGGCGGCCTCCGCCAGCAGGATCGTCGAACGGCCGCAGTACGTGCCCACTTCCAGCAGCGGCAGGCCCGTCGCGGCGGCCTCCACGGCGGCCGCGTACAGGGCAAGCCCCTCGTCGCTGGGCATGAAGCCCTTCGCGGCCTCGAAGGCGGCGAGTGTCTCGGGCGGGGGAGTGCTCATGCCGTCATGCTGCCCCATCGCCGGCCGACTGCCCAGCCGGGGGTCGCCCCACGCGCCGGGCCGCGCACGCGCGGGGACGCGCGCGGGGACACACACGGGGAATGTGGTGACGCGGAGGACCCGGCCGGCTGACGTGACGTCGGCCGGCCGGGTCGATGACCCCTCGTCCCGAGGGTGGACGCGGGTGGGGGCGCTCCAGGCTGTGGAGGGGAACAGCGCCCGACGCCCGCGTCCTGGCGGACACCGCCGGAGGTCCGGTCACCTCCCGGCGGGTTCAGTGGTGGTGTCCGGTACCACTGTGGCGGCCGGAATCGTGCGAGTCACCCCTTTCCACCGTGCCGCCCAGTCTGCCGCGCAGCCGTTTCAGCTCCGCCGGTTCTCCGACGGCCAGCCAGCGGCTGCCGACCAGGTAGGTGCCGCCGTAGGGCTTGGCCTCGTCAAGCCAGGCCCGCTGCCCACCGGCCGAGGTGAAGGTCGCCAGGACGAAACGGGACTTCCCGCTTCCGCACACGCCCTGACGTACCTCGCTCGCGTCGACGTTGACCGTGAGGTCGCACGACACCTCGGCGGCGAGCTGCTCCAACGTGGCGGCGGCCGGGGGCTTCCTCACACTCTCACTCCCGCCCGACGGCCCGCTGTCTCCCGCCCGGCCGAGGAGCAGTAGCAGCGCCGCGCACACGGCAGCCGCTCCGGCCGCTCCCGCGAAGCTCCTCCTGTGCCCTGCGGACGACAGCATCGGTGCCTCCTCTCCGCCGGCCCCCATCAGGGCCGGCACGTCGGTCAGTTCTTGCAGTTGCGGCCGGAGTTGATGCAGTTCGTGACCCGCTTCATCAGCCGGTCCGACATGACGTTGATGAAGTCGCCGTGGTCGGTGATCGGCTTGTGCAGCTGCTCGGGGAAGGAGTCGACCGCGAACGTCGTTCCCCTGGGCAGGTCGTAGGTGATGCGCTGGACCATCTGCGGGATGGCCCGGAAGCCGCGCTTGCAACTCCCGTCGCGCCGGGTGAAGTCGACGTGCGTGCGGTGGTTGGCGCTGTCGATGTTGCTGCCGTCCCAGCAGCTCTGGAAGCGCAGGGTGCGGACGACCTGGCTGCCCTCGGGGCAGATCGGGTACTTGTTCTTCAGCTGGCGGTTCTCGAAGCCGGTGCAGCTCCAGGAGGCGTTGGCGTTCCCGACACCGTTGGTGAACGCCTTGGCGTCACCGGTGATGATCCGCAGGAAGCGCGGCATCGCCGTCACCTTCTGCCGGGGGTTGCCCTCGAAGGTGAGGGTCACCGACGACGGCGTCTGGATCTGGCCGACGTTGCCGTCCTGGCCGCCGCCGGGCTCGTTGGCGTCCCGCTCGTTCTGGCCGTTCTGGAGCCGCAGCACCGGCCAGAAGTAGGACGACTTGTCGTTCTGGTTGACGCAGGTCGTCTGCGCTCGGGCGAGGTCGTTGTCGCTGGCGAACGCGTCGTTGCCCTGGTTGCCGACGTAGTCGTGCATGTGGTGGGCGCCGTTGCTCACACCGGGGGCGACGATGACGTTGTCCGGGTTGAACAGGCCGTTCTCGTTGCGGCCGCACTCGGTGGTGAACTTGCCCCGCGAGGCGCCGTTGCGGATGCGCTGCTGCGGCACGTTCGGCCGGACGCGGGTGATGTCCACGAAGTCCGAACGGGCCGGACCGCCGGGCTGCGCGTTCCCGTTCTGGTTGTTGCCGTTCTGGCCGTTCCCGTTCTGCCCGTTGCCTTCCTGGTTGTTCCCGTCCTGGTTGTTCTGGTCGCCGTCCTGCCCGGGCGCCCCGCCGTCGCGCCCGTTGCCGTTCCGGTCGCCGCCGTTCTGCTCCTCGTTGCGAGGGTCGGCCGCGATGGGTTCCGGCACGTTCTCCTTCAGCTCGCAGCCGGCGAGCCGTTCCAGCCCCGAGGGGCGGGGCGCGTTGCGGCTGATGGCGATGGCGATCCGGTCGATCGCCGCCGTGCGGCGGTTCTCCAGCGGGCCGAGAATGGCGTTGCGGGCGTAGTTCGGGTCCTGCCGTATCTGCCGGTCCGACCAGCGCAGCTTCTTGTAGGCGAACGCGACCTGGGCGTCCAGCTGCGCGAGGTTCCGGCTCACCTCGCGGCGGGCCTGGCGGGGGACCTCCGGCAGCGCGTCGGCCACCTCGGGGCAGGCGATCGTCGACATGCCCCGGGCCGCCTGGTCCTGCGGCTGGGCGGCGCGCGGGGCGGTGCCTTGTGAACTGCCGGCGCTGGCGTAGACGTTGGCTGCCACCAGACCGCCGCCCCCCAGCAGCAGTGCCAGCCCGGCGGCGGCCGTTCTGTTACGCAGCCGGGAGCGCCGATGCGTCTTGACACTCATGGAATCCCTCTCCTGTCCTAGCGGGGGTAGGGCGCGCTCTCATGCTGCTGACCGGGATCCGAGCCGGGGGTGAAGTGCTCAAAGGTGCTCAAGTTTCCGGACGCGCTGAGAGGGGAACGGGAGAGCGGCCGTACGGGGGGCGGACCGGACTGTCGGCGGCGGGTGCGACCATGGCCCGATGAAGCGGTTGACGAGCGGCGACGACGTGTTCGCGGGGCGGGGGCGGGAGAAGCGCGAGGGCGGCGGACACGGCTTTGTGGTGCTGCTCGCCGCCTGCCTCGGCCAGTTCCTCGTGGTGCTGGACGTCTCGGTTGTCAACGTGGCGCTGCCGTCGATGCGCGCCGACCTCGGAATGAGCGCCCCCGGCCTCCAGTGGGTGCTGAACGCCTACACCCTCACCTTCGCCGGGCTGATGCTGCTCGGCGGTCGCGCGGCCGACCTGTTCGGCCGCAAGGCGACCTTCCTCTGTGGGCTCGGCCTGTTCACCGTCGCGAGCCTCGCCGGCGGGCTCGCGCAGGAGGGCTGGCAACTGGTCGCCGCCCGCGCCGCCCAGGGCGTCGGCGCGGCCGTGCTCTCCCCGGCGACGCTGACGATCCTCACCTCCTCCTTCCCGGAGGGCCCGGCCCGCGCCCGGGCGATAGGCACCTGGACGGCCGTCGGCGCCGGTGGCGGCGCGGCCGGCGGCCTGGTCGGCGGTGTGCTCACCGACGCCCTGTCCTGGCGCTGGGTGCTGCTGATCAACGTGCCGATCGGCGCGGTCGTGCTGGTGGCCGCCGCGCTGTGGCTCACCGAGCGGCGGGTGCGCGGCGGCCGCCGGCTGGACCTGCCCGGCGCCGCGCTGGTCACCGGCGGCCTGGCGGCGCTGGCGTACGGCGTCGTGCAGACGGAGTCGGTGGGCTGGTCGTCGCCCGGCGCGCTGCTCCCGCTCGGCGGCGGCGTGCTGCTGCTCGGCTGCTTCGTCGCCGTCGAGGCCCGGGTGCGGGCGCCGCTGGTGCCGCTGCGGGTCTTCCGCTTCGGTACGGTCTCGGCGGCGAACGCCGCGATGTTCATCAACGGCGCGGCGATGTTCTCCATGTGGTTCTTCATCTCCTTGTACATGCAGAACGTGTTGGGGTTCACCCCGCTCCAGGCCGGGCTCGGCTTCATACCGCAGTCGCTGGGCATCGTGCTCGCCTCGAAGCTCGCGCCGCGCCTCATGGCCTTCACCGGCGCCCGCAACCTGGCCGTCGTCGGGGTGCTGGTGGCCGCCGTCGGCTGCCTGTGGCAGAGCGGCATGGACGCCGACGGCAGCTACCCGACAAGCGTGCTGGTGCCCGGGGTGCTGATGGCCGTCGGCGTCGGGCTGGCCGCGACACCGCTCGCCACGCTTGCCACCGCCGGCGCCGCGCCGGAAGAGGCCGGCCTGGTCTCCGGCCTGGTCAACACCTCCCGCACGATGGGCGGCGCGCTGGGAATCGCGGTGCTCACCACCGTCGCCACCGCGCACGGCGGCGACAGCTCCGACCCGGCGGAGGTGGCGCACGGGCTGGGCGTGAGCTTCCTCGTCAGCGCGGTCGTGCTGACCGTGTCGGTGGCGCTGATGCTCACCGCGCTGCCCGGCCGCGCCACCCCGCCCGTGCGCTCCGGAAGGTGATCGGGACGTCGGTGTTGACTTCCCGTCAACAAGGCGCCTATACAGGGAGCCGAGCCGGCTGGAACGTGTTCTCCCCTCGGGATGGGCCGGCCGGGGCCCGGTTGTCGCCGTCGCCTCGTCGACCCGTCGACCCGTCGACCACCGCCGGGC
>NZ_WMLF01000215.1 GCF_014156695.1 Streptomyces durbertensis
GCCCGGGTGTTCCGCTGGAAGATCCCGCCATACCCGGCCAGCGCCGACACACCCTCCTGGATCCGCGCACCCGCACCGTCGTTCAACGACACCAGCGGAGCACCCGCCGCGATGGCCATGTCCATGATCTTGTGGATCTTCTGCGCGTGAGCCTCACCCAACGCACCGCCGAAGATCCGGAAATCATGCGCGTAGACGAACACCGTCCGCCCGTGCACCGTCCCCCAACCCGTCACCACACCATCGGTGTACGGCCTCTTCGCCTCCAGGCCGAAACCCGACGCCCGGTGCCGACGCAACGTCTCCACCTCGTTGAACGAACCCTCGTCCAACAGCAGACCGATACGCTCACGCGCGGTCAGCTTGCCCTTCGCGTGCTGCGCCTCGGTCGCGCGCTCGCTGGGACCCTGGTGGGCTTGCGCACGGATCGCGTGCAGCTCGGCCGTACGGCCTCGCGCGTCGGTGGCCACGGCTGAGGTCTGGGGCGCTTCGGTCATGTATAGACCCTACGAAACGCGGCACGCCGAGTACCTCGTCGGATTCGTACAGTCTCCACCGGCGATTCATGGCCGTGCTGGACAGAACCACCACACAAACGAGGGTCCAGGGCACCGGTTCCCTGCACTAACGGGCCCTGTACCTGTGGAATTCCCACAGTCGACGCCGTCTGGTCATCTCCCGGCCGCCGGTGCCGCCGTTGGTGGGCGGTCGGACGGCCGTTGTGGAAGCCGTCCCACCGTATCGTCAGACCCCACCACCGGCGGCACCGGCCCCGGGGTGCCGGGTCACTCGGTCGGCGTCAGTCCGGCGCGCAGCAGCCCGTAGGTGTAGGCGTCGTCGAGCGCCTGCCAGGACGCCGCGATGACGTTGTCCGCGACACCGACGGTCGACCACTCGGTGGTGCCGTCGGAGGTGGAGATCAGCACCCGGGTGGTGGACTCGGTGCCGTGCCGGCCCTCCAGGATCCGCACCTTGTAGTCGACCAGTTCCATCCGCGCCAGCTCGGGGTAGACACCCTCCAGCGCCACCCGCAGCGCGCGGTCCAGCGCGTTCACCGGACCGTTGCCCTCGCCGGTCGCCACCACCCGCTCGCCCTTGGCCCACACCCGGACGGTCGCCTCGTTGGCGTGGCTGCCGTCGGGGCGGTCCTCCACGATCGCCCGCCAGGACTCCACCCGGAAGAAGCGGCCCTCCCCGGCGGTCGCGCCGGCCTCGCCACCGGTCGCCGTCCGGCCGCGGTGCACCTCCTCGCGCAGCAGCAGCTCGAACGAGGCGTCGGCCGCCTCGTAGGTGTAGCCGCGCAGCTCCTGCGTCTTGACCCGGTCGACGATCCGGCCGACCAGCTCCCGGTCGCCCGCCAGGTCGTAGCCCAGTTCCTTGCCCTTGAGTTCGACGGAGGCGCGGCCGGCCATGTCGGAGACCAGCATCCGCATCGAGTTGCCCACCTGCTCGGGGTCGATGTGCTGGTACAGGTCGGGGTCGACCTTGATCGCGGAGGCGTGCAGACCACCCTTGTGGGCGAACGCGGAGAGTCCCACGTACGGCTGGTGGGTGGCGGGCGTGAGGTTGACGACCTCGGCGATGGCGTGCGAGATCCGGGTCATCTCCGGCAGCGCCTCCGGCGGCACGACCGTGCGCCCGTACTTGAGCTGGAGGGCCGCGACGACCGGGAAGAGGTTGGCGTTGCCGACCCGCTCGCCGTAGCCGTTCGCGGTGCACTGCACGTGGGTGGCCCCAGCGTCGACGGCGGCGAGCGTGTTGGCGACGGCGCAGCCGGTGTCGTCCTGGGCGTGCACACCCAGCCGGGCGCCCGTGTCGTTCAGGACGGTCCGCACCACGGCGTGCACCCGCGCCGGCAGCATGCCGCCGTTGGTGTCGCACAGGACAACAACGTCCGCGCCGGCCCCGTACGCCGTGCGCACGACCTGCTTCGCGTACTCGGGGTTGTCCTGGTAGCCGTCGAAGAAGTGCTCGCAGTCCACGAACACCCGCCGCCCGCGCTCCCGCAGATAGGCGACGGAGTCGCGGATCATGGCCAGGTTCTCCTCCAGCGTGGTGCGCAGCGCCAGCTCCACGTGCCGGTCGTGCGACTTCGCCACGAGGGTGACCACCGGGGCGCCGGAGTCGGCGAGCGCGACGAGCTGGGCGTCGTCGGCCGCGCGCACCCCCGCCTTGCGGGTGGCGCCGAACGCCACGAGCTGCGCGTGGCGGAACTCGATCTCGCGCTGGGCGCGCTCGAAGAACTCGGTGTCACGCGGGTTCGCGCCGGGCCAGCCGCCCTCGATGAAGCCCACGCCGAACTCGTCCAGGTGCCGGGCGATGGTCAGCTTGTCGGAGACGGTGAGGTTGATTCCCTCACGCTGGGCGCCGTCGCGCAGCGTGGTGTCGAAGACGTGGAAGGAGTCGTCGGGGACGGCCGTGGTCATGCTGCTGGTCTCCTAGGAGATAACGAGTGGGTCCGGAAGACATGGCTCCACTTGTCCCCATCATCGCGCGCGGCGCCGCCCGGCCCGGGGTGGGGGCCGGAAAACAAAACGACCCCTCGCGGGTGCGAGAGGTCTGCGCGCGGGTCTGGGACACGGTGTCCGTCGCCGCATGGGGTCTGGCTGCGGTCAACGTCCACTGAGGACCGGCGCGCTGTCGCCGATAATCATGACGGTCGAAAGCACGGGCTGATTCTTGCACACCGCCGCCGAGCGGCCGTAAACCGTCTCACATTCCGGATCTGCGGGTGCGGAAGGTGACGTTCCGGGCAGCGTGCACCGGCGTTCACACCACCCCGCACGCATCGGGCCGCCCGGTGTGGAGGCGGGCGGCCCGAGCGCGGGACGGGGCTCAGCCCAGTCGGTGCATCCAGCCGTGGACGTCCTCGGCCTGGCCCGACTGGATGGCGAGCATCTTCTCGCGCAGCCGCATGGTGATCTCACCGGGCTGCCCGTCACCGACGGTCCAGTTCGCGCCGTTGGACTTCACCGAGCCCACCGGGGTGATGACGGCGGCGGTACCGCAGGCGAAGACCTCGGTGATCGAGCCGTCCGCGTTGCCCTCGCGCCACTCCTCGGTGGAGATCCGCACCTCACCGGTCTCGTAGCCGAGGTCGGAGGCGATGCTCAGCAGCGACTCCCGGGTGATGCCCGGCAGGAGGGTGCCGGTCAGCTCGGGCGTGACGACCTTCGCGTCGGCGCCGCTGCCGTACACGAAGTACAGGTTCATGCCGCCCATCTCCTCGACCCAGCGGTGCTCGATCGCGTCGAGCCACACCACCTGGTCGCAGCCGTGCGCGGCGGCCTGCGCCTGCGCCATGAGGGAGGCGGCGTAGTTGCCCGCGCACTTGGCCTCGCCGGTACCGCCGGGGGCCGCCCGCACGTACTCCTCGGACAGCCAGACCGACAGCGGCTTGACGCCCCCGGGGAAGTACGGCCCGGCGGGCGAGGCGATGACCATGAACAGGTACTCGTTCGCGGGGCGCACACCGAGTCCGACCTCGGCGGCGAACATGAACGGCCGCAGGTACAGCGACTCCTCGCCGACACCGGGCACCCACTCGTTGTCCTGCTTCACCAGCAGGTCGCACGCCTCGATGAAGGTCTCGACCGGCAGCTCCGGCATCGCCAGCCGGCGGGCCGAACGCTGGAAGCGGCGGGCGTTGGCGTCCGGGCGGAACACCGCGACCGAGCCGTCCGGCTGCCGGTACGCCTTCAGCCCCTCGAAGATGGACTGCGCGTAGTGCAGCGTCATGTTCGCCGGGTCGATCTCCAGCGGCGCGTACGGGGTGAGCTGGGCGTCGTGCCAGCCCTTGGCCTCGGTCCAGCGGATGGTGACCATGTGGTCGGTGAAGCGGCGGCCGAAACCGGGGTTCGCCAGCACCGCCTCGCGTTCGGCGGCCGGTAGCGGGCTCGCCGAGGGCGTGATGTCGAATTCGATACGAGGCGTCGTCATGGGCGCGTCCTTCACTTCCGTTGCCTGGTGGACCGCTCACGTACGTCGACGTCCGGCTGGCTCCTTCTCGCGCGGCCCCAGGTTCGATTATCGCGCGTGGAAGTCCGCGTCAAGGAGACGGGTCGGGAAGGTGACGTCGCGGCGGTCGGTCCGTTGAGGTGATCGATCGTCGCGCGCCCGGCCGCACAACGCGACGCGGCGGCCGGGAGCTGGTGCCCGGCCGCCGCGTCGCGTGCGGAGTGCCGGTGTCAGTCGGCCACGCGTACCGCGAGCGCGTCGCCGATCTCGTCGGTCGTCCGCGCGGGCGCGCCGGCCCGCTCCGCGAGGTCGGCGGTGACCGCCTCCTCGATGCGGGCCGCCTCGGCGCGGTGGCCGAGGTGGTCGAGCAGAAGCGCCACGGAGAGGATGGTCGCCGTGGGGTCGGCCTTGCCGGTTCCGGCGATGTCCGGGGCGGAGCCGTGCACCGGCTCGAACATCGAGGGGAAGGCGCCCGAGGGGTTGATGTTGCCCGAGGCGGCGAGGCCGATGCCGCCGGTGATCGCGGCGGCGAGGTCGGTGAGGATGTCGCCGAACAGGTTGTCGGTGACGATCACGTCGAACCGGGCCGGGTCGTTGACCAGGAAGATCGTCGCGGCGTCGACGTGCAGGTAGTCGGTGGTGACCTGGGGGTACTCCTCGCCCACCCGGTCGAAGATGTTCTTCCACAGGTGGCCGGCGTACACCAGGACGTTGTTCTTGTGGACCAGCGTGAGCTTCTTGCGCGGACGGGCGGCGGCCCGCTCGTACGCGTCGCGGACGACGCGCTCGACGCCGTGCGCGGTGTTCAGACTGACCTCGGTGGCGACCTCGGCGGGCGTGCCGGTGCGCAGGCTGCCGCCGTTGCCCACGTAGGGGCCCTCGGTGCCCTCCCGGACGACGACGAAGTCGATCTCCGGGTCGCCGGCGAGCGGGCTCGCGGTGTGGGGGAAGAGCTTGGAGGGCCGCAGGTTCACGTAGTGGTCGAACGCGAAGCGCAGCTTGAGCAGCAGCCCCCGCTCCAGCACGCCGGACGGCACCGACGGGTCGCCGATCGCGCCGAGCAGGATCGCGTCGTGCGAGCGCAGCGCCTCCAGTTCCGCGTCCGGGAGGGTCTCCCCCGTGGCGTGCCAGCGGCGCGCTCCGAGGTCGTACTCCTTGGTCTCCAGTTTCACGTCCTGCGGGAGGACCGCGCTGAGGACCTTCAGCCCCTGGGTCACGACCTCACGGCCGATACCGTCGCCGGGGATCACTGCGAGATTGATGCTGCGCGCCATGCGGCGACCCTACTCCTCGTCCCAGTTCATGACATGACGTCGTCCAGGATGCGGACAAGGCGCCGGGCGGCGCGTGCCCGCGCGGTCCGCGCCGCCCCACGGGGGCGCGGACCGCGGCGACGGTCAGTGTCCGGTCGCGCCGCCGTTGTCGCGGCGGTCCAGGGCGCGCTGGAGGGCGGCGGCGGCGTTCTTGCGGTCGGCCTCGCCGGAACGGGAGGCGTGACGGGCGCGGCGGTGGGCGGTGGCGTCCATGGGAGGGCTCCTTCAGCAGTAGACCCCGAGATGAGGAAACGGATTCATACGGCCGGAAAAGGGGGCGGGGGTCGCGGCGCGGCAGGGGTCACCTGCGGCAGAGCACCGCTCCACATCCGCCGACCGCTCGATGGAGCGACTGGTTCGGCTACTACCAAGGTAGAAGCGATCGGCTGTGATGTCTCGCCAAATAGTTGGCCTTCCTACTATGTGAGACGAAGCCCACCCCCGGGGCGCACCGAGCCCGGGTCGAGAGCGTCGAGGAACGCCGGAAGCTCGTCGAGGCCGCGGACGCGCGGGACGCCGGCGGTCGGACGTGTGCCCTCGCGGTCGAGCCAGACGGCGGCCAGCCCGGCGGCGCGCGCCGCCTCCGCGTCCGTCGCCAGGTCGTTCCCGACGTACAGCACCTCCGCCGGCGCCAGGCCCAGGCAGCGGCAGGCCGTGCGGAACGCCTCCGGGTCCGGCTTGGCGCGGCCGAGCGCGTCGGCGCCCAGTACCAGCTCGAACCTGTTCCGGATGCCGAGCCGCCGCAGCCTGCGGTCCTGGGCGGTGGTCGCCGCGTTGGAGAGCACGGCGTGCCGGTAGCGGCCGCCGAGCGCGTCCAGCACCGGCGGCACGTCGTCGAAGAGCGCCCAGCCGGCCTCGTACCGGGCCACGTAGGCGTCGAACCAGCGGTCGGCCTCCGCGTCCCCGAGCGGCCCGGCGAAGGCCCTGGCCCGGGCTCGGCGGTGGCCCGCGTAGTCGACCTCGCCGGCCGAGAGCGCCGCGAGCTGCTCGGTGGCCACCTCCTGCCAGCGCAGCCAGGCGGCCTGGGCGGAGGGGAAGCCGGGCAGCAGGCCCGTCGCGTCGAGGTGGCCGAGCACGGCGGCGCGGTCGGCGCCGGTGTGGTCGAACAGGGTGTCGTCCACGTCCCACAGGACCGCCCGGAGCGTCACGCCTCGCACCGCCACCACGGCATCCTCCTCGTCGATCGCGGGGACCACCGGAGCGGCGGCACCAAAAGGACGTGCCGCCGGCCTCCGTCCTGTGATCGTATGTCCGGCTGTGAGAGAACCTGAGAAACGCGACGACCGGCCGCCCTTCACCGACGGGCTGGGCCGGGTCGTCACCCTCGCCGAGGTGGACGACGACAACTGGCGCGCGGTCGCCGACGTGGCGCCCCACGACGACCAGCGGGAGTTCGTCGCCGCGCTGGCCGCCCGCTACCTGCTGCTGTCCGACCGCGGCGGGCTGTGGAACTCGCTGGCCGTGCTCGCCGACGGCGCGGTGGTCGGCCACGTCATGTGGGCGCGCGACACCGAGGGCGGCGCCTACTGGATCGGCGGGATGGTGGTGGACGCCGCCGAGCAGGCCCGCGGCACCGGCCGCGCGGCGGTGCGGGCGCTCCTCGCGCGCCTCGCCTCCCGGCCCGACTGCGGTGAGGTCCGGCTGTCCTACCACCCGCGCAACCTCGCGGCGGCCCGGCTGTACGGGTCGCTGGGCTTCACGCCGACCGGCGAGAAGGAGGACGAGGAGCTGGTCGTGGCGCTCGCGGTGTGACACCGCCGGAGACGGGTCGGGCCCGCCGGCCGCGAGGGGAGTCGCGGCCGGCGGGCCCGGTGAGCCGGGTGAGGGCTCACGTCGTGGGCGGACCGGGAAGGTCAGCCCATGTGCGGGTAGCGGTAGTCGGTCGGCGCGACCATCGTCTCCTTGATGGCCCGCGGCGACATCCAGCGCAGCAGGTTGAACTTGGAGCCGGCCTTGTCGTTGGTGCCCGAGGCCCGGGCGCCGCCGAACGGCTGCTGGCCCACGATGGAGCCGGTCGGCCGGTCGTTGACGTAGAAGTTGCCGGCGGCGAAGCGCAGCTTCTCGGAGACCTCGGCGACGACGGCCCGGTCCTTCGCCAGCACCGCGCCGGTGAGGGCGTAGGCGGAGACGGACTCCATCTGGTCGACGACCTGGTCGAAGTCGCCGTCCTCGTAGACGTGGACGGCGATGATCGGGCCGAAGTACTCCGTCCTGAAGACCTCGTTCTCCGGGTCGGAGCAGACGATCACGGTCGGGCGGACGAAGTAGCCGACCGAGTCGTCGTAGCTGCCGCCGGCGACGATCTCGCAGGTCGGGTCCTCCTTGGCCCGGTCGATGGCCGCCTTGTTCTTGGCGAACGCCCGGTCGTCGATCACCGCGCCGACGAAGTTCGACAGGTCGGTGACGTCGCCCATGGTCAGGCCCTCGGTCTCGGCGGCCAGGTCGTCGCGCAGACCGCCCTCCCACAGGGAGCGCGGGACGTAGGCGCGGGAGGCGGCCGAGCACTTCTGGCCCTGGTACTCGAAGGCGCCGCGGGTGATGGCGGTCTTCAGGACGGCCGGGTCGGCGGTCGGGTGGGCGACGATGAAGTCCTTGCCGCCCGTCTCACCGACGATGCGGGGGTAGGAGCGGTAGCCGGCGATGTTGTTGCCGACCTGCTGCCAGAGGTACTGGAAGGTGGCGGTCGAGCCGGTGAAGTGGACGCCGGCCAGCTCCGGGTGCGGCAGCGCGACCTCGGAGACCTCCTTGCCGTCGCCGGTCACCAGGTTGATGACGCCCTTGGGCAGACCGGCCTCCTCCAGCAGTTCCATGAGCAGCACGGCGGAGTGGGTCTGCGTCGGGGACGGCTTCCAGACCACGACGTTGCCCATCAGCGCGGGCGCGGTCGGCAGGTTGCCGGCGATCGCGGTGAAGTTGAACGGGGTGATCGCGTAGACGAAGCCCTCCAGCGGGCGGTGGTCCAGCCGGTTCCACACGCCGTTGGGCTGGATGGGCGGCTGCTCGGCGAGCAGCTCGCGCGCGAAGTGCACGTTGAAGCGCCAGAAGTCCACCAGCTCGCAGGGCGCGTCGATCTCGGCCTGCTGGGCGGTCTTGGACTGGCCGAGCATCGTCGAGGCGGCGATGGTCTCGCGCCACGGGCCGGACAGCAGTTCGGCGGCCTTGAGGATGATCGCCGCGCGGTCGTCGAAGGAGGTGGCGCGCCAGGCGGGCGCCGCCGCCAGGGCCGCGTCGATCGCGTCCTGGGCGTCCTGCCGGGTGGCGTGCGCGGAGGTGCCGAGCACAGCGCGGTGGTTGTGCGGCTGGACGACGGTGAAACGCTCGCCGCCGGCCATCCGCTTCTCCCCGTTGATCGTCATGGGGAGGTCGATCGGGTTGTCGGCGAGTTCCTTGAGCTTGCGCTCCAGCCGGGCCCGCTCGGGGCTGCCCGGCGCGTAGGAGTGCACGGGCTCGTTGTACGGGGCGGGGACGTGGGTTACGGCGTCCATGGGTGCCTGTTCTCCTTAGGGGTGGTGGAGGGGACGGG
>NZ_WMLF01000216.1 GCF_014156695.1 Streptomyces durbertensis
CCCCCACACAGCCGCCCCACACCATCACCACATACCCACTCCACCCGACAGAAAGGTCCGGACCGGCACTTGTGGAGCCCGGCAGTCACCCGGTCGGCCGCGTCGAGACGACGCGGCCGCCCCTCGCGGCCTCCCACCGAACACGGCGCGAAGGTGCCGCTGTTCTCTTCGACGGCGCGCATCCGGCGCGGCGCGGTGCGGGCAGTCTCGTCGTTCGCCGCCCGGGCAGCCCGATGCCGATCGGGATGGCCCTCGAGGCGCCAGGGACGCCGTATACGCGCCGCCGCACTTCAGCGCGGAGTGCAGATGAACCGGCGGACCGGGCGGGTCTCCACGCCAGTATCCAGGGACGAGCGGCCCCGGCGGCTCCGGTGTCACAAAGCCAGGGGCCGGAACTGGCGCGGGGCACCCCGCACCCGGACCGACGCTCCCGGGTGCGGCAATCGAAGTAGCCCTGCACCGAAGGCCTTTGGCGTATGATCCTGCCTGACCAGAAGCGGCCTCATCCGGAAGACCGGCTACCAGCCGTGCAGCAGTGACGCCGCATCACCCAAAAACGAGGGGAAACAACCAGTGCGCACAGCCAGCCGTCGTCGAATAGCGCAGCGAAGCGGGGCCGTTACAGCTGCGACACTTCTCGCCCTCACCTTCACCGGTGACGCCTGGGCTGGTTCCTTCACCACCAGCATGAGCGGCGTTCGCACCGGTTTCGAATCCCGCAGATGGACGGATGACGGGGGGAGCGGCCCGACGAAGATCGAGTTCACGACCTGCACAGCGAATGGCGGGCAAACTCCGTTTTCCAGCACCGAGGTCGAGTTGTGGCAGGACATCTCCATGTGGCCCGATGGCCGCAGGGGGGTCAGGACGCTGACCGCCTGCAAGAACGGAACTGCCGTCGGGGAGTACCGGGCGATGGAGAAGGGCGACAAGATGTACTTCAGGATCTCCAAGATCAACGGCATGGAGTCGAACATTAGTCTTTCGGTGAAGCACGTGAGGGTCGCGTACTGAACACCGACTGACCGCAGAGGGGCGGAACGGTTACGCCGTTCCGCCCCTTCAGTAGCTCCCAGCCAAGAAGGCTTCATGCCCATTCAATTCTCGTCCTGTACCTTCGGGTACTCCCGCGGACGAATCGTGATCGACGACTTCGACTGTCTGTTCCCCTCGGGTCGCACCGTGTTCCTAGGCCCCAACGGAGCGGGCAAGAGCACGCTGCTCGGGCTCGCAGCGTCCGCCCTGCGTCCGCAGTCCGGAAGTGTCCGCTTCGGACGACTGAGCCCTGAAGGGAAGAGGGGACGAAGGGCCTATCGGCGCCGCGTCGCGTGGATGCCCCAGCAACTGACCTCCGTGCCCGGGCTGACGGCGAGAGACCAGGTCGCCTATGTGGGTTGGCTCAAGGGCATGTCCCGTACCGATGCATGGGACCAGGCCCTCAGAGCACTCCGCCAGGTAGAACTCGGTGAACACGCGGACGAGAGGGTCGACCGCCTTTCCGGCGGGCAGCAACGTCGAGTCGGAGTGGCGCAGTCACTCGTGCACGGAGCTGATCTGCTACTGCTTGACGAGCCGACAGCCGGCATGGACCCGCGGCAACGAACGGTGTTTCACCAGGTGCTGGGTGGCCTTCCGGAAACCGTTCACATCGTTCTCTCCACCCACGACACCGCCGACCTGGAATCCACGTACGACAACGTGGTCGTGCTACTCGACGGCCAGGTTCGCTTCCTCGGGTCAGTCCGTGACTTTCTGCGCTACGCCGATCCAAGTGCGGCGTCCGGTCGGCAGGCCGACTCCGCCTACCACGTCCTTACCGAACAGGGGGTTCCGTGGGCCTCCTAAGGGCACTGCGCTGCTCATCCCTCGTCTGGGCAGGTCCACTCGTCGTAGGGTTGGCGTTCTTCTACGCCTATCAGAGCTGGGGCGTCAGCCGGGCAGGGTTCGGCGGCGACACCGCGTTCTTCGCCTCCCGGGCACTCACCATCATCTCTGGCGCGCTGGGCGGAGTCGCCGCTTGGGAAGCCGGGCGGCTGCGGGTAGGCCGCATATGGGCACTTGCACCCGGCCGCGACCGCTACCGCATCGCGTTCGAATGCCTGCGTCCCGTCGTGCTTCTTGTCGTGGTCACCGATCTTGTGGTGCTTCTCGCTCTGTCCGTGCACTTCTCGGCCACTCCACGACTCGATGACCTGCCGGTACTCCTTCTGCTGCTCATTGTTCAGGCGGCGGCGATCGTGGTCGGCTTCGGTGCTGGCAGCAGCCTGCCGAGGGCGCTGGCCGCACCTGTGGTGACCATATCGATCACACTGTGGCTCATGATCCCGGCCACCCTGGTGACCCCCTGGGTGAGGTATCTCAACGGTCTTCTCACCGACGGCTCCAGCGTGGTCGACACCCTCGCACCCCATGCGATCGGGGCTCCCATGCTGCTCGCCACGGCCGTGATCTGTGCGGTGCTACTGGCGTCCGCTCCCCTGCGCAGCCGCCTTGTACGCACCGCTCTGGCGGCGTGCTGCCTGGTCGCGGGCGCGCTTCCCGCACACGCGATGGTGGCTGACGCGGGTTACGAGACGCCCACCGTTCCCCGAGCCGGTACGCAGACGTGCGCTGAGGGCAAGCCCCGGATCTGCGTACCTTCGGAGCTCGCCGACACCCTTCCACGGCTGCGCGCGGCCGCTGACACGGCGATACCGAACCTCGCGGCCGCTGGCGTCAAGCCGCCGCGCACTCTCGCATACGTTTCCCACCAGGCACGCGTCGCGCCGAACACATGGCGCATGCATGTCGAGCGCCCGATGACGGACCGCCGCGCGCTGCGCGTGGTCGCCACCGCGCTCGTTCCCATACGGCGCTACGACGCCTGTCCATCGTTGCCGGACGACTACCCCATGCCATCCTCCAGCCCGGTGTCCGCTTGGTTGAGCCTCGCCGCTGGAATGCCACGGCGCGACGTGGCCTCGGCGCACAGCGGTGCCGTTCTTGAGTGGGTCGAAGAGGTCCGAGCGAAGGATCGTGCCACGCAACTGCGGTGGGTGGACACTCAGCTCCGAGCCCTGCGAAGCTGCGACCCACACGTGCACGAGGAGGCCCGCAGGTGAGCCTCTGGGTGACTGTCCGACGCCCGTGGATCGTCCTATCCGGTGTGGTCGCTTACCTCGTCGGTTTGCTGATCGTAAGAGAGCAGGTCGTCTACGTACCCTCCATCAGCGTGCTGGGCGGAGCCGGCATGAAGCTGATGAACTTTCTGCCGCTGATCGTCTGCCTCGCCGTCCTGTACTGCCTGGAGCGACGGCTCAGCGCGGCCGAGCTCACCGGCGTTCGCCCCGTGGAGCTGGCTGACCGGGCGTTGGTTCTGGTCGTCGGCGTGATGGTCCTACTGGCGGGTGCCGTCCTCAACGCGTTGCAGAACATGCCGACAGCCATCGCCGCTGGACGCAACGTGCTCTTTCTCACCGGCCTGGCGCTCGTAGTCCGGGCTCGGTTCGGCGGTGTGGTGGCCGCTTCAGCCGCCGCCGGTTGGCTCTTCCTCACCACCATGGCGGGCTTGCGCTCACCGGAAGACCCGTATCCCTGGGCGATTCTCCTCGAACCGCCGGCTCACCCGCTCGCGGCCTTCGTTACGGCAGCGGTGCTGATGGCGGGGCTGGCGTCCCTCGGCCGGGAACGGCCGTCGCCCGCCGCTCGCTGAACAAACCTTCCGACCCGACAAGGACGCTTCTCTGCCACGCGGCTCTCCTTCTGCAGGAACCGCACGCCGCAGTCTTCCGACGGGGCGGACCTACTGTGTCCCTTCAAGCGGAACGCCCCGGATCTCCTGGCGGGCCAGCGGAGCCGGGGCGTTCCGCGTCGGGACGGCGTCAGCTGGTCGCCGGGGTGGGAGGCGCGGCGGCGCCGGCAGGCGCGGGGGGTGCGTCGGCGGTGCGCTCCTCGGAGAGGTCGTTGATGTCGAAGGACGTGGCGTTGTCGTAGGCGTCGCGGTCGAGGATCTTCTCGCGGGCGGAGACGATGACCGGGACGGCCGCCTGGCCGGCGACGTTCGCCACCGGACTGTAAGTAGGTATGTTGGTCCGGTACACCGGGGGGGGGTTGGTTCATGGCGAGCCACGGCGCGTCGGTATCTACGACCGGATCAGCACGGACGCGAAGCCACCGCCTGGGCCCACCGGGGGCAACTCCCGGCAGCGCCCTGATGTGACATCCCCACGCCATGGGATGCCTGACCCAGCACCGCCGCCCCGACCGCACCCCGCAGCGCCGCCGGGACCCCGCGGCTCCACCGTCCCTGACGCAGCCTCCTGCCGGTCAGGCCATCGGGTCGGATCAAAGGGCACGGAGCCGGGACTGCGCGTCGGGGCTGGGGCGAGAGGGCGGCGTGTCGATGGCCGTGCCGGTATAGAGCCAGCCGAGCAGCCGCTCTCCCGGCTTCACCTCATGCAGCGAGCGCACCCCCTCGTCCTCGAGGACCTCCCCGGTGCGCCAGATACAGCCATACCCTCGGTCATGGAGCAGCAGAGCCAAGGTGTGGACGGCAGCAACCGTCGCCGCGAGCTGTTCCCACTCCGGAATCTTCGGATGTTCCACTGGAGAAAAGACAATCGCGATAAGCAGCGGCGCCCGTAGCGGCTTTGCCGCGGCGCGGCGCCGCAGGTTCACGTCACGCCCCGCACAGGAGGCATATGTCTGCCCGAGTTTCTCCCGTGCTACGCCACGCAGGGTGAGCAAGTGCCATGGCAGCAGCCGCCCGTGGTCCGGCGCGGTCATGGCTGCGGCAACGAGTCGCAGCAGTTCCTCATCACTGGGAGCAGGGCTCGCGAGCCGGATCGCGCTGCGCCTCGTGAGGACATTCTGCAGAGTCTCCATACCGGACCTCTCGTCGGTGTTACTGCGCTACACAGGCCAGAGGTCACCAGCGGCGGCGGTCGTGCCCGGCCCCATGAGCCCGGCACGACCAGCAGCCCCCTGGGGTGTGGCGGCAAGGTCACCTGACCCGAGAAAACCTGAAGGAACCTCACCCCCAGCCGAGATCCAGCGGATTCGTCGAGGCGGTGAACAACACCACAGAGGCCGCTACTGCAGCAACAGGAATTACATTGCGCGCAAATCGAACAAAAGCACCCATAAGGACTCCCTCCCATGCAGCCGTGAACGCGAAGCAGCGAAGGGCGCCAAACAGGCACCCAACGCGCACTCACGCAAAGCTAGTTGCCGCTGCGCACGCCATGAACGACCATATTCATGACAGGCGACAACGCGACAGGGGGGCATAAGTTGCCAGAAACGGACATAAATCTATTTTCTGACCTGCCAATGATCGGGGAACAAGCCTCTCGCATCTATCGATTCACCGTCGGCCGGAGGTTCTTCTCCAAGGAAGACATCGCCGACGGGCTGGACCTCCAACCGGAGGAAGCCGACAAGTCCCTTCAGCATCTTCTACAGTGCCGACTCATACGTCGGCTTGAGCACGACTCGGGCCGCTACGAGGTCGTCCCACCTGACCAGGCGCGTACGCTCCTTCTCGGCGCCCCTGTCCGCTCGCTGAACCGCTTGATGCAGCAAGTGGACACGCTTCGGGCCGAGTTCGCGAAACTCGTTCCGATCTACGAGGCCAGCCTCGCCAGGCGGATGAGCAGCCAGGCCGTCGAGATCGTCCCCGACCTGACCACGGCCAGGGACCTGATCAGTGAACTCTCCGCGCGCTGCGAAAAGGAAGTACTGACCGCGCAGCCCGGCGGAGCGAGGCCGAGGGAGATCCTTGAGGAGGCGGCACAGCGAACGATCGAATTGCTGGAACGCGGGGTGCGCATGCGCACCCTCTATCAGTACTCGGCTCAGTTCGACAACGCGACCCTCGCATTCACGGAACGCATGGCGGCCAAAGGAGCCGAAGTTCGCGCGGTCCCACACATGTTGAACCGCGTCATCGTGTTCGACGGCGAGGCGGCGCTGATCGAACACCACGAGGGCAGCGCTGGGGCCGTGCTTGTGCACGACCCCAGTGTCGTCGCCTTCTTGGCCGCCGTCTTCGAACAGCACTGGCTGTCTGCCAAACCGCTGCTCCTGGAGTACGACCGGGAACACGTCACCTCAACGTCCGACAAAGTGAAGCAAGAGATCCTGCGGCTCTTCATCCAGGGTGAGGAGGACAAGGTCATCTCCCGTCGCCTCGGGATGTCCACGCGGACATGCCAGCGTCACCTGTCGGATATCATGCGCCAGATCGGCGCCCGCAACCGCGCCCACGCTGGCTATCTGATCAGCGAGCGCGGGCTGCTCACTCTGCTGCCCGACTGAATCTCACCCTGCCAGGCTCCTTGCCAAAGGCGCCGGGGAGTCTGGCCCGCCCGGAAGATTTTAAGTCAGGTGAGACGGTCGTGACGCGATGAGGTTTGTGGTGCGGGTTCGCGGCACTTGGCCGGGTTGTTGTTCCAGGCCGACAGGGGGAACCTCACCCGGTGTCAGACAGCTTCTGGGACTCTTCTGAAGCGTGGCCTGCCACCGGCGCCTCTGCTTCGTGGCGCACCAACGGGATGTCGCGGACTCGGCGCAGACGGGAGCAGATGAGCCACAGCGCTCCGCTGGTCATACCCGTCCCCGCGATCAGCAGCGCGCCGCGCACGCCGAGCCACTCGCCGAGCACACCACCGACCACACCGCCGACTGGAATGATCCCCCAGATGAGGAACCTGACACTGGCGTTCATCCGTCCCAGCAGGTGGTCCGGGCACATCGCCTGCCGGAAGCTTACCTGCGCGACGTTGTAGACCACGAGACCGAACGCGGCGGCGAACCAGGGCACGACGAAGAACAGCATGCGCCACCCCGGGCCGGCGAGCGGGATGAGGAGCACCATGGGGATGGTCGTCAGGTAGGCGAGCCAGATGATGCGGACCTGGCCCAGGCGTCCCGCGAGGGTGCCAGCCCAGATGGCTCCGAGTACCCCGCCGACCCCGCCAACGGTCATGAAGGCCCCCGCTGCGGCCCCGGAGAGACCGACATGGTGGATGAGCAGGAGGAGTATCAGTGGCGCCTGGACGGCGTAAAAGAAGTTGAACGTGGCGGCTGACCCCACGACCGCGCGTATGAGGGGGTTCTTGAGGACAAAGGACAGCCCATTCTTGATCTCATCGCACAGGTGCGCCGTCGGCTTCCGCGGGGGCTCCGCCTCCGGCTTGCGGATGCGCAGCAGCAGGAGGAAGGAGGCGAGGTAGCTCACGGCCTGCGCCGAGACAGCCGCTGCCGCTCCCACCTGGGCGAGCGCCCCGGCCGCGGCCGGTCCAGCCATCTGTGAGGCGGAATTAGTGCTCTCCAGCTTCGAGTTGCCCTCGACGAGCCGGTCACGTCCCACCACCGCAGGTATGTACGCCTGATACGCGATCTCGTAGAAGGTGCGAGCTGCACCGAGCAGCAGGGCCACCAGGAGAAGTACAGGGAAGGTGAGGTGGCCAAGGAGCGCAGCGCATGCCAGGGTCACCATCAGCACGGCGCGGCTGAGGTCGCACACGATCAGGACGGGCCGACGTCGCATACGGTCGATCCAGGCCCCTGCGGGCAGACCGAGGACCAGGTACGAGAGGCCGAGTGCGGCCTGGAGCAGACCCATCTGGAGGGGTGAGACCGCCAGTGTGGTGACCGCGATCAGGGGGAGCGCCGTGCGGCTGACGGAGGTGCCGAGCATGCTCAGGCTCTGGGAGCCCCACAGAAGCCGGAACTCCGGCAGCCTGGTGACGCGCGTACCGTTCGCCACCGTGCTCACCGCCCGATGGTGAGACCGCGGACCCACAGGCCGGGACAGGCGACGAACGACGTGTGCGACCGGTTGGTGCGCACGGTCCCGTTGTGGCCCTGGATCTGGCGCAACAGGTCGAAGACGTTGCCCGCCACGGTGACGTTCCCGGCGTTGTGGCGTGTTCCGTCCGGGTACTCCAGCAGAGCGTTTGCGCCGATGGAGAAGTCACCAGTGATGCCGTTGGAAGTGTGCGCACCGTTCGCCTGCACCACTCGCAGAAGACGGCGGCCTGGTCGGGGTCCGTCGCCGAGGGTGTGGGCCACGCGCAGCGAGAGATGGCTGGGCTGCACCCTTGGCATCTCCCCCGCCGCCCCCCGCCAGCCGGAGCCTGCCTGGCCCGCTCCGGCGGACAGGGTGCTGTGCCGGTGGCCGAGGAAGGCTTGTAGCTGTCCGTCCCGGACCAGTTCCACGGCTCGGGTGGGGGTTCCTTCGTCGTCCCAGGGTGCGGCGAGCGGGTAGTCAGCGGACGTTGGGTCGTCAACGAGGCCGACGCCGTCAGCGCAGACGGACTCTCCCCATTTCCCTGCCAGCGGCGACCTGCCCTCGACCGCGGTGTCCCACTGGAAGGCCGGGAGCACGAGGGACAGGAGTTTCGCCGCCACCCAGCCGGTGAGCAGGATGTCGTCGTACTCCCAGGTGTCCACAGGTGGTCCAGCGAGCATGGTCGCCAGGGCGCACATCTCCGGCAGATCCACATCGGCCGCCTGAGCGAGGACGTCCTCCGCCGTGGTTCCGTACATCTGGTGGGCCACGAAGCCGGTGCCGGACGCACTGGCGGTAACCCGCGCCTGGAGTTGAACGAGTCCGGTGCTGTAGCCGCGTGGCTCGTGACCGGGGCGTCCGAGCCGTATGGTGCTCCGCTCGGTCTTCACTCTGAGCTCGATGTCCAGCCCCGGGGACGCCGTACTGAGCTCACGCACGGCGTGCACCGTCTTGTCGTCGAGAGCCGGGCTCGTCGCCGCCGGCGCTGTTCCAGGAGGTGCCGGGGG
>NZ_WMLF01000217.1 GCF_014156695.1 Streptomyces durbertensis
CCGGTGACCAGCCCCCTGACGCCCGCGACCGGCCTCGCCGGCCTGGCCACGACCGGCGTCGCCGCCCCGCCCGCGACTGTTCCCACCGGCCCGTCCCGCGCCGCGACCGTGGAGCCCGCCGGCCGCTACCGGGTGCAACTCGCCACCGAGGAGAGCCAGGTACGGGCCGCCCAGCGGCTCCGCCACCAGGTCTTCGCCCACGAGTGGGGCGCCCGACTCAGCGGCGGCCCCGGCCTGGACGTCGACTGGTTCGACAACCACTGCGACCACCTGCTCGTGGTGGAGAACATCACCGAGCAGGTGGTGGGCACCTACCGGCTGCTGCCGCCCGAGCGCGCCCGCGTCGCCGGACACCTCTACTCCGAGCAGGAGTTCGACCTCACCCGGCTCGCGGGCATCCGGCCCGACCTGGTGGAGGCCGGGCGGTCCTGCGTCCACCCCGACCACCGCGACGGCGCGGTCATCTCGCTGATGTGGGCCGGCATCGCCCGCTATCTGCTCGCCGCCGGGCACAACTGGCTCGCCGGCTGCTGCTCGGTGCCGCTCGCCGACGGCGGCGCGATGGCCGGGACGGTCTGGCGCCGCACCGCCGAACGCCACCTGGCGTCCGAGGAGTTCCACGTCGTGCCCCGCCGCCCCTGGCCGGTGGCCGACGCCGCCGACCGCGCGGACGGCCAGCCGCTGCCCGCCCTGCTCCGCGGCTATCTGCGGCTCGGCGCCCGGGTGTGCGGACCGCCCGCCCACGACCCCGAGTTCGGCGTCGCGGACTTCTTCGTCCTGCTCTCGGTCCGCGACATGAACCCCCGCTATCTGCGGCACTTCCTCGGCCTGCTGGACCAGTGATGTCGGCGACGAGCCCCTGGCTGCCCACCGCGCCCTGCACCCCGGCCGGCTGCCTGTCCGGGAACAACCCGGTGGTGGGCCGGCCGCGCCGGGCGCTGCGGGCGGCCGGGGTGACGGCCTGCCTGCTGGTCGGTGTGCTGCTGGCGCCGCTGGTGCGACGCACTCCTTCCCGGTTCCGTACGTCGGCCGTCCGAGCGTGGGCGCGCGTCCTGCTGCGGGCCTTCGGGGTGCGGCTGCGCACCCGCGGGCACTGGACGCCGGGCCCCGCGCTGGTCGTCGCCAACCACGTGTCGTGGTTGGACGTCGTCCTGCTGGCGGCCGTCCGCCCCGGCCGCATGCTCGCCAAGGCGGAGGTCGCCCGCTACCCGGTGCTGGGACCGCTGGCCAGATACGGCGGCACGCTGTTCATCGAGCGCGACCGGCTGCGCCGGCTGCCCGGCACGGTCGTGGAGATCACCGCCGCGCTGCGGGCCGGCGGCACGGTCGTCGCCTTCCCCGAGGGCAGCACCTGGTGCGGCCGCCGGCACGGGCGCTTCCGCCACGCGGTCTTCCAGGCCGCGGTGGACGCCGGTGCGGTGGTCCAGCCCGTCGCGATCCGCTACCTGCGGGCCGGCGGGGAGCCGGCGCCGGTGGCGGCGTTCGTGGGGGAGGACAGTCTCGCCGACTCGCTGCGCAGGGTGCTGGCCGCCCGGGGGCTGACCGCCGAGGTGACGGCGCTGCCACCGGTGGCGCCCGAACCGGCCACCGACCGCGCCGCGCTGGCCCGCCGCAGCGCGGACCTGGTGATGACCCGGATGAGCGTGACCGATTACGCTCCAGGTCATGACCGCACTGCGTGAGGACGATACGACCGTCGCACCATCGGCCGAGCCGGACCGCAAGGGCCGCCTGACACCCCGCCAGGCGCGTCTGGTGCGCGGCGTGGCGGCGGCGGTGGTCATGGTGGCGGTCGCCGTCGCGATGGTCGTGCGGTTCGCCCTGGAGCCGTCCCTGCTCACGCTCGGCCTGTACGGGCTCGCGCTGATCTTCTCCGGTACGGCGATCGTGCTCAGCCGCCGGGGCCGCACCCGGGTCGCCACCGCCGTGCTCGGCGCGGGCGTCGGGGTGATCATCCTCGCCGAACCGCTGCTGCGTGCCGCCTGAGCCCGCCCGCTCGCCGCTCGACCGGCCGGACGAGCCCGCGTACGCTGCCGGTATGGACAGCCAGCCGCCTGAGATGAGGGCCTCGGACGCCGACCGGGAGCGGGTGGCCGCGCGGCTGCGCGAAGGCTACGCCGAGGGCCGGCTCGACGTCGACGAGTTCGAGCAGCGGCTCGCCGCCACCTACGCGTCCCGCACCTACGGCGACCTCGAACCGCTGCTGCGCGATCTCCCGCTCCCCGCCGAGAGCGGCACGACGGTCGCGCGTAACGGGCCCGGCGGCACGGCCGACCGCTGGCGGAACCGGATCGGCGGCCGGCCCGTCTCCCGGACCGGCGTGGCGGTCCTGAGCGGCGTCACCCGCCGGGGCGCGTGGGTCGTGCCCCGCCGCTTCACCGCCTTCGCCTTCTGGGGCGGCTGCGAACTCGACCTGCGCGAGGCGCACTTCGAGGACCGCGAGGTGGTGGTCCGGGCGAGCGCGGTGATGGGCGGCATCGACATCGTGGTGCCGTACGACGCCGAGGTGGAGGTGCGGGGCATCGGGATCATGGGCGGCTACGAGCACAAGGCGACCGGGTCCGGTGCCGCCGGAGCACCCAGGATCGTGGTCACCGGACTGGCGTTCTGGGGCGGAGTGGACGTCCGCCGGGCCGAGCCGCCCGCCAAGCAGGCGGACTCCCCGTCCTGAACAGGCCGGAAGCCGCCCGCCGCCCGGGCCGCCCGTCCGCTCAGGCCCAGCTCGGCGGGTCGGAGCCGGGCACGCCGGGAGGCCGGGCCCAGTCCTCCGGGCCGCCCGGGTAGCCGACGGGGGAGCGTACGTAGCGGAGGGCGCCGAGGGGACTGGGGCGTTCGGCCAGCCATGCCGCCGCCCTCTCGGTGGACCCGCCGTCCTCCGCGGGGGTCGACCAGCCGGAGCCGCCGGGGGAGGCGGGAAGCTCGTGCTGCAGCCAGTGCGCCGTGCGGGCGAGGGCGAACCGCAGCCGTACGGCGCCGGCCCGGCCCCGGTGCTGGTCGCTGAGCGCGCGCAGCACCGCCGCCGCGAGCAGATAGCCGGTGCCGTGGTCCAGAGCCTGCGCGGGCAGCGCGCCCGGCACCCGGTCCCCGGGCGACTCCCGCACCGCGATGCCGCAGGCGGCTTGCACCAGGCTGTCGAACCCGCGACGCCCGCCCCACGGCCCGTCCTCGCCCCAGGCGCTGAGCTGGGCGACGACCAGCCCGGGACGCCGTTCGGCGAGCGAGGCCGCGTCAAGGCCGTACCGGTCCAGCGCGCCGGGCCGGTACCCTGTCACCACCACGTGCGCCTGGTCGAGCAGTCCGTCGAACTCCCGCCTGTCCGCAGGCGAGTTGAGGTCCAGCAGGGTCGACCGCTTGCCGAAGCCGGTGTCGGCGTGCGCGTCGGCGAGTTCCGGGAGGCCGGGGGAGTCCACCCGGAGCACGTCAGCGCCCAGCAGGGCCAGCGTGCGGGTGGCCACCGGGCCGGCGATGACCCGGGTGAGATCCAGCACCCGGGGCCGGGACCCCGGCGGCGGTGCCGGCCCGTCGGCCAGCGGATCCCTGCGGACCAGCGGACGACCGGCGACGGCCGCCCCCTGCGGATGCGCGAGCCAGTCGGACGCGTCCCGTACGGCGACGGCCAACCCGCCCGCTTCCTGCACGAGTTCGGCCGCCTCCGCCGCCCTCAGTCCGGCCAGCCGGCGCTCCACCGCCCCGGCCGTCGCCGCCTCGTCGCCCCGCTCCGCCACGCCGAGCGCGGTCAGCAACCGGGCCCGGTGGTGCGGGTAGTTGGCGTGGGTGCGCAGCCAGCCGTCGGCGGTCCGCCAGAAGTGGGACAGCGGGGCGAACGTGCTCACCGCGCGGCCGTCGACCCGCAGCAGCCGCTCACTGGTGAACGCCGCCGCCACCGCGCCCTCGTCGACCGTCACCGCACCCCGCGCGCCGGCGAACTCGGCCGCCGCCAGGGCGCAGACGCCCACCGTCGTGGCGGCGAGCCCGGCGACGGGCAGACGCGCGGGCAGCCCCGGCCGGCCGGTGTACCGCAACCGGTCGGGCCAGCGGGAGTCGCCGCCGAGCAGGGACCACACGGCGGAGGCGGGAGCAGTCGCGGTGTTCACGGGCGTCATTGTCACACCACTCCCGCCCGGCCCCGGAGTCGCCGAGGGCCCGGAGGGGGGAGCGGCGTACCGTGGCGGGTGTGAGGACCAACGCCGAGCACCGCACGCCCGCCGACGAGGCGGAGGCCGTGGCGACGCAGCTGCGGCTGCGTGACCTGGTGGAACCGACGGACAGCTCGCCGACCCCGGGCGAGCCCGGCACGCTGGTCGGCGGCGTGGACGTCGCCTACGACGACCGGCGGGGCCTGGTCGCGGCGGCGGCGGTGCTGCTCGACGCGGCCACGCTGACCACCGTCGAGGAGGCCACCGCCTGCGGCCCGGTGCCCTTCCCCTACCGGCCCGGACTGCTCGCCTTCCGTGAACTGCCCTCGGTACTGGAGGCGTTGGAACGGCTGACGCACACGCCGGCGCTGCTGGTGTGCGACGGCTACGGCATCGCCCATCCACGCCGCTTCGGCCTCGCCAGCCATCTCGGTGTCCTCACCGGGCTGCCGGCGCTCGGCGTCGCCAAGAACCCGTTCGGCTTCTCGCACGGCCCGCTCGCCCCCGAGCGCGGCGCGGCGGCGGAGCTTCGCGACCCGGCGACCGGCGAGGTGGTCGGCGCCGCGCTGCGCACCAGCGCCGGCGTCAAGCCGGTGTACGTCTCGCCGGGGCACCGGGTGAGCCTGCCGGCCGCCTGCGCCCATGTGCTGCGGCTCGCCGGGCGGTTCCGGCAGCCGGAGACCACCCGGCGCGCGGACCGGTTGTGCCGCGCGACGCTGGCCGCCGCGCTGGAGTCCTGAGTCGCGCTGGAGTCCTGAGCTGCGCTGGAGTCCTGAGTCGCGTTGGAGTCCTGAGCCGCGTGCGGCGTCACCCGAGCGGCTGCTCCACCGCGGCCACCCGGAACGTCAGGCCCGCGCGTCGCAGCCGCTCGATCAGCCGCTCGCCCATCGCGACGGCCGGCGTCAACTGCCCGGCTCTCTCCGGGAGATCGTCGAAGGCCAGACACAGCGCGGACTCGCCGAGGATCCTGGCCGTCTCGTCGTAGCCGGGATCGCCGCCGCGCACCTCCGTCCGCACGGTCCTGCCGCCGCCGCGTCCGACCAGGCGGAGGGAGAACCAGCTCGCGGCCCGGCGCTCGGGGTCCGGCCCCTGCCCGGGCGCGACCAGCTCGGAGAGCCGGCGTCGTACGGGCGGCACCTGGGCGGCGGCCGCCAGCGCGCCCGCCGCCGCGACAGCGCCCACCGCCGTCGGCAGGGCGCGCAGCGCCAAGGCGTAGCGGAAGGTGAAGTCGGGCCCGTAGCGGTCGAGTTCGGCGGCGGAACGGCCGACCACCGCGGTGTCGATGGTGGGCAGCGGCAGCGCCCAGCCCGGCATGCCGTCCGTCCGTCGGAGCAGGCCGAGCGGAGTGCGCACCCGCCGGTGGGGCGGCCCGGGGTCGGCGTGGCGTCGCCGTCTCGCGGTCGCGGCCATCCTCGGTCCGCGCGCCATCGCCTCCAGCACGGAGGCGAGCGTGCCCCCGGAGAACGAGGCCCGCACCCGCAGATAGCCCTCGACCTCCAGCGGCACGCCCTTCGGCAGCCGGTTCACCGTGTACAGCACGCCGAGGTCGGCCGGGACGGCGTCGAAGCCGCAGGCGTGCACCAGTCGCGCGCCGCTGCGCACCGCCGTCCTGTGGTACCTGAGGTACATGGCGTCGACGAACTCCGGCTCGCCGGTGAGGTCGAGGTAGTCGGTCCCGGCCTCGGCGCAGGCCGCGACCAGGCCCTCGCCGTAGCGCAGGTAGGGGCCGACAGTGGTGGCCACCACACGGGTGTCGGCGGCGAGCTCGGCGAGCGAGGCGGGATCCTCGGAATCCGCGTGCAGCAGGGGCAGTTCGCCACGCGACGGGTTGAGACGGAGAAGCCGCTCCCGCAGCAGTTCCAGCTTCACCCGGTTGCGGCCGGCGAGCGCCAGCCGGCATTCGGGCGGGGCGTGGCGCACCAGGTGCTCGGCGACCAGCCGGCCGGTGAAGCCGGTGGCGCCGAACAGGACGACGTCGTGACTGCGGGGCAGGGGCACTGCGGCTCCTCATCGAGGCGGTGGCGGCCGATCACGGACCTCTGCCGGATCCTGCCTCATCCCGCGCGCCGGGCAAAGCCCGGGAGGCCGGCCGGGGGCGGTACGCCGACTCGCCGGTCGGGGCCCGGGAGGGCTTGTGGAAACTGGAACACGTTCTTAGCATCATCGGTGTTACATCACTGGTGTCACAGAGCGGGGTGCGGAGATGGCAGCAGAGGCGGAGCCCGTCGGCCCGCTCGCCGGGGTCCGGGTCGTCGAGCTGGCCGGGATCGGCCCCGGGCCGTTCGCCGCCATGCTGCTGGCCGACCTCGGCGCCGACGTGGTGCGGGTGGACCGCCCCGGCGGCGCGGGCATCGGCATCAACCCGGCGTTCGACGTCACCAACCGCAACAAACGCTCCGTCCTGGTCGACCTCAAGACCACCGGCCCCGGGCCGGTGCTGGAGATGGCCGAACGCGCCGACGTGCTCATCGAGGGCTTCCGCCCCGGCGTCGCCGAACGGCTCGGCGTGGGTCCCGAGGAGTGCCTGGCCCGCAACCCCCGCCTCGTGTACGGCCGGATGACCGGCTGGGGGCAGGAAGGCCCCCTCTCCGACCGCGCCGGACACGACATCGACTACGTCGCCGTCACCGGCTCGCTCAGCGTGATCGGCCCCGCCGACGGCCCGCCGGTAATCCCCGCCAACCTGCTCGGCGACTTCGCCGGCGGCTCGATGTACCTGGTCACCGGCGTGCTCGCCGCCCTGCACCACGCCCGCGCCCACGGCCGCGGCCAGGTGGTGGACGCGGCGATCGTGGACGGGACGAGCCACCTCAGCGCCCTGCTCCACGGCATGCTGCGCGCCGGCGCCTGGCAGGACCGCAGGGGCGTGAACCCGCTCGACGGCAGCTACCCCTTCTACGGCGTCTACGAGACCGCCGACGGCGGGCACCTCGCGGTCGGCGCCCTGGAGTCGAAGTTCTACGAGGAGTTCCTGGACCGGCTCGGGCTCACCGAGGCCCGGCCCGCCGACGGACCGGAGACTTCTGCGGACACGCTCGGGGACGACCCCGACACCGTGCCGCCCAGGGACGACCCCGCACGGTGGCCGCTGCTGCGGGAACGCATCGCCGCCCGCGTCCGCACCCGCACCCGGGACGAGTGGGCCCGGCACTTCGCCGACTCCGACGCCTGCGTGGCACCCGTCCTCTCCCTGCGGGAGGCACCGCACCACCCGCACCTCGCCGCGCGCGGCACCTTCGTGGAGCACGCCGGCACCGTCCAGCCCGCGCCCGCCCCCCGCTTCTCCGACACCCCCACGGCGGTGCGCTCGGCGCCGGCCCGGCCCGGCGAACACCACGCCGAGGTCGCGCGGGAGTGGGGCCTGACCAGCCTGCCGGCGGCCGCAGAGCCGCCTGACCGTCCCGAGCCGAGGCCCGACCGTCCCCAGCCGAGGAAGGCACGTCCATGAGCACACTTCCCCGCCAGGTCTACACCGAGGACCACGAGGCGTACCGCGAGGTGGTCAGGGCCTTCCTCGACAAGGAGGTGCTGCCGCACTACGAGCGGTGGGAGCGGGACGGCATCGTCAGCCGGGACGCCTGGCTGGCGGCCGGACGCCAGGGCCTGCTGGGCGTCGCGGTCCCCGAGGAGTACGGCGGCGGCGGGAACCCCGACTTCCGCTACAGCGCCGTGCAGATCGAGGAGTTCGCCAGGGCCGGCGCCTCCGGCTTCTTCGTCAGCCTGCACAACGACATCGTCGGGCCCTATCTGCTCTCCCTGGGCACCGAGGAGCAGAAGCGGCGCTGGCTGCCCGGTTTCTGCTCGGGAGAGACGATCACGGCCATCGCGATGACCGAGCCGGGCGCCGGCTCGGACCTCCAGGGCATCACCACCACCGCCGAGGACCGGGGTGACCACTGGCTGCTCAACGGCGCCAAGACCTTCATCTCCAACGGCGTCCTCGCCGACCTGGTGGTCGTGGTGGCCAGGACCACCCCGGAGGGCGGCGCCAAGGGCCTGAGCCTGCTGGTCGTCGAGCGCGGCGCGAAGGGGTTCGAACGCGGCCGCAAGCTGGAGAAGATCGGCCAGAAGGCGCAGGACACCGCCGAGCTGTTCTTCGACGACGTCGTGGTGCCCAAGGAGAACCTGCTCGGCGAGGTAAACGGCGCCTTCCTCCACCTGATGACCCACCTCGCGCAGGAACGCATGGCGATCGCCGTCGCCGCGATCACCGTGGCCGAGCACCTGCTGGAGATCACCACGGAGTACGTCAAGCAGCGCGAGGCGTTCGGCCGCCCGCTGTCCCGCCTCCAGCACGTGCGCTTCGAGATCGCCGAGATGGCCACCGAGTGCGCCGTCACCCGCAGCTTCCTCGACCGGTGCATCACCGAGCACGCCGGAGGCACACTGGACGCGACGGCCGCCTCGATGGCCAAGTGGTGGGCCACCGAGCTGCAGAAGCGGGTCACCGACCGCTGCCTCCAGTTGCACGGCGGCTACGGCTACATGGCGGAGTACCCGGTCGCCCGGGCGTTCGTCGACGGCCGGATCCAGACCATCTACGGCGGCACGACCGAGATCATGAAGGAGATCATCGGCCGGTCGATCCTGAACTGAGCCCCGCCCCCGACCCCTCCGGAAC
>NZ_WMLF01000218.1 GCF_014156695.1 Streptomyces durbertensis
GCCCGGCCCCGGCCCGCCACCTGGCCCGTACGGTGGCCCGCCTCCCGGCGGCCCGGGCCGCGGGCACCGCTCCCGTCTACCGGGGGCAGCCCGGCTACGGCCCGCGTCTGGACTCGGGACGGTGACGGAGTCGGCTGCGAGTAGGGTGCCCCGGCACTCCGAGGGGCAAAACCGCCGTTCGAGAGGATCAATCAAAGGGTGGAGAAACGCTTCAATCCAATGGTTGATGCCGAGCTGTCCGCGCCTTCTCTACGCTCGGAGTTGTCGCCAGATCGGTCAACCGACCCCCGTCAGGCCTGTTCTTCCTTCGGCTTCGCGGCGGTCTCCTGGAGGTGATGGTCCACCCGGCCGGTGCGGGCCTCGGTACGGTGCCCGCGCTCGATGTAGTCACGAACGACGGCCTCGACGGCGTCCTGGGGGTTGTTCACCCCGGCGAGCACCATCACTTCGACGACCAGTTCGGCGTCGAGACTGACGTTGACCTTGGCCATCAGAAACTCCCTTGTCCTGAGAAGGACCCCAGTGTGAGGGACGTACCAGGCCGGTGGGTAGCCGTGTCGCCCGGTCTCCGTGGGCGGCGGCTGCCTGCGGTGGGGTGAGGAACAGCGCGGTGCTGAGGTCGGCGCCGTCGAGGCGGGCGTCTCTGAGGTCCGCTCCGATGAGTTCCGCGTCGCGCAGGTCGGCTCCCCGCAGGTCGGCGGCGATGAGGTAGGCGCCGCGCAGGTTGGCGCCTCGGAGGTCGGCTCCCCGCAGTCGCGCACCGATCAGGTCGGCGTTACGTCGGTCCGGCCCGGCGGGTCGGCCGGCGCGTGAGGCCGCCTGGTCTCGGACGAGCACGCCGACGCTCGTCAGCAACCGGTTGGCACGGTCCCGGAGGGCCGGCAGATCGCAGGAGGTGAGGGTTTCCGGCTCGGACCGGGCGAGGGCGGTGATCTCGGTTCCGAGCAGAGCGAGTTCGGTGTGGAGTGAGTCGGCCGCACGGTGGGCGAGCGCCTCGTCCAGGTACCAGAGCATCTCGTGCAGCTGCCGCATCACGGCGAACGCCTCGAACATGGCGGAGGCACGGGCGGGAGCCCCTCGCCAGTCCCGGCCGGCGAAGGTCGTCTGGGACACCCGCTGGCCGGCGCCGAAGCAGTCGAAGGTGGTGCAGCCGGAGTAGCCGTCCTGCCGCAGCCGGGCGTGGATGCCGCAGCTGGAATCCGCGCGGAGGTTCGCGCACGGCTTCCCCGCGGGCTTGTCGGTCGGGAAGCCGGCCCCGGAGCTGAAGGGGAGCGCCACACAGCAGAGCCCGAAGCAGCGAGCGCAGTCCGCGCGCAGCGTGGTCCGGTCGGCGGTCGGGAAGGTCAACTCTTCGGGCTCCAACAAGCAGAGGAGGGCAGGAAGGAAGGAGGTGCGGCCTGTGGGTCTGTGAGCGTAGCCGCCCGTTCGGCGGCACGCACTCCCGTTATCCGTGACCCGGGAGACGGCTGTGGTGCCGGCACCGCGCCGAGCGGCAGCGACAGCCGGCAGCGGAGCCGGCACCACAGGGGATCAGGCTGTCCCGCCGGTGCGGTAGGTGCGCTTGATCTCCTCCCATCGGGCGGCCTGCTCCGGGGTCTGGCGGCCACGGAGTTCGGCGAGCTTGAGCAGGTTGGCCTCCGCGCCTGTGGTGAGGGTCTGCGCCTCGCCCAGGTAGTGGTCGTCGATGAGCGCTTCCAGTTCGTCGTCGTTCATGACGGGCACGATCCGCTCGGCGAGCTTGTTCGTGTTCCGGTAGGAGCCCTGGAGCCGGAAGGGAGGCTCGGTCCGGTCGGTGTCGTCCATCGTGGCCGACGCGATGTAGGCGGCGTTGACCTTGAGCGAGGTCTGCTGGACGTGCAGCAGCTTGCGCAGCACGGAGAGGATCTGTTCGAGGTCCGCGGGGGTGTAAGGGTGCGCGAGACGGTCGGACTGCGCCGACTCGTCGCCCCTGGCAAGACGCACGAGCAGATCGATGTCGGCCCGCTCGCGCGCCGCGAGCGGCGCGAGCACGGGATTGGAGGTGAGCGCGTTCTCGATGTGGCTGAGTGCGAAGACCTCTTCCTTCCCGGACAGCACGTCGCCGAGGTTCCAGACGTCGGCCCGGTTGGCGAGCATGTCGGGGATGCGGAAGCGGGCTCCGGACTCGGTGAAGGGGTTGCCGGCCATGCAGACGGCGAACCGCTTGCCGCGCAGGTCGAAGGTGCGGGCCTGGCCGTCGGTGGTGGCGACGCCGTCCACCCGGCGCTGGGCGTCGCAGAGGGGGATGAACTTCTGGAGGAACTCCGGGGAGGTGTGCTGGATGTCGTCGAGGTAGAGGAAGACGTTGTTGCCCATCTCCAGGGCCAGGTTGACCTTCTCCACCTCTCGGCGGGCGGCGGCGTCCGGGGCCGCGGCCGGGTCGAGGGAGGTGGTGCGGTGGCCGAGTGCGGGCCCGTCGACCTTGACCAGGACAAGTCCGAGTCGGGCGGCCACGTACTCCATGAGCGTGGTCTTGCCGTAGCCGGGAGGTGAGAGGAGGAGCAGCAGGCCCTGGCTGTCCGTACGCCGGTCGTCGCCGGCGGTGCCGAGCTGCTTGGCGAGGTTGTCGCCGATGAGCGGCAGGTACACCTCGTCGATCAGCCGGTTGCGGACGAAGGCCGACATGACGCGCGGCGTGAACGAGTCGAGCCGCAGCCGCTCGCGTTCGGCGGCGAGCAGGGCGTTGCGCGCCCGGGTGTAGGCCCGGTGGGCGGGCACCCTGTGGGTCCGGAAGTCCTCGGTCCTGGCCAGGAACTCGTCCAGCCGCAGGGGGAGTTCTCCGCCGGTGACCCGGGGGTGACTGCCCAGCAGGCCGGTCACGGTGGTGCTGGTGGGGGCGGCGACGTCCCGGCGCTCGACGGCGTCACCGCACAGTTCGACCGCGGCGGCCTCGGCGAGGTCGGTGGTCGGCGCGGACCGGGCCTCGGCGTAGGCGCCGAGCCAGGCCAGGGCGAGCTGGTGGCGCGCGGTGAGGTCGTCGCCGAGCGCGCGCAGGTCCTCGCTGAACTCCTTGGCCTCGGCCGAGTGGTCGCCGCCGAGGGCGGCTCGGAAGTCCGCGAGGAGTTCCCGGGCGGCCCGCGAGGTGGCGAAGGCCGGTCGGCCGGCGGCCAGTTCCTCGAAGAGGTAGCGGCCGACGGCGCCGGTGTCCACGGCGGGCAGGCCGGCCCGCTGGAGGAAGCCGTCGGCGTGGGTGGCGAGTTCCGCGGCGAGTTCGGAGACGGCCGGGCCGGGGCCGAAGGCGCGGCGGGCCCTCGCCAGCGACTGGGCACGGGTGAGCCATGCGCCGCGGTGGGCGTCCTGGGTGCCGTAGGCCCAGAAGAGCTGGGCGGCGGCGCGTACCTCGGGGGTGAAGCACAGGAGGTCGGCCTCCTCCTGGAGGCCGAGGACGGCGGTGAGGATGGCGGCCGCGTCGTGGTCGTGGACACCTCGGTCGTAGCCCTCGTCGTAGGCGGCTTCGGCGTGCTGCCGGACGAGGGCCGTAAGGCCGCCGTCGCTCGCGGCGGCGGTCCGCAGGGCGGCCGGTTCCACGGCGGTGAGCACGGTGGCGGCCAGGTGCTCCGCCCGGTACATCCGCGGCGACTCGGAGACCAGCGGCTGGTCCCAGAAGTCGCGGGTGCCGTCGAACGCCTCGTCCTGGACGGGCGCGCGGTAGTCGGTGCCGGTGATGGCAAAGGCGAGTGCGCCGTCCTGCGGGACGAGCGTGAGGTCGAGCGGCTGGCTGTTGACGCCGAAGCGGTGGCGGCCGAGGCGGACGGTTCCTTCGGCGTCGTAGAGGTCGGCGCGGTCGCGAAGGCTGCGGGCGGCCTCCTGGCGGGCGGCCTTGACCCGGCCCTCGAGTTCGTCGGCGCGTACGGAGTCGCCGAGTGTGCGCAGTTCGTCGGCGGTCTCGCGGATCTTCGACACCAGCGGGTCGGTGGCGAAGTACGCGTTGACCTCGTCGAGGGACTTCAGGCTGCCGGAGCGCCGGGAGACGGTGCCGAGGATGCGTTCGGCGGACTCCACGAGGCGTTCGGCGTGGCGGGCGCGTTCGTCGAGCTGCGCCTGCTTGCGCGCGGAGAAGGTCTCGTAGATCTCCTCGCGCTGTTCGCCGAGTCGGGCGAGGTAGTCGTCGAAGGCGCCGAAGCGGGATTCCAGGTTCTCCAGCTGGAGCAGCAGCCGGCCGAGTTGTTCGTCGCACTCCTCCGGGGTGCCGGAGGCCGCGAGCGCGCCGGCGACGGCCTGGCCGAGGAGGGCGAACTCGGCGGCGAACTCGGCGCGTCCCTCCCTCTCCAGCAGTTCGCGGCGGCGTCCTTCGAGCACCGCGCGCGCCCGGTTGACCTGGCCCATGACCTCGCCGATGCGCTCCAGCAGTTCGGTGCGCACGGTGGCGTCGCTGATGTCGAGGCCGCCGACGACGTCGGTGACGACGCGCAGCCCCTCGGCGTGCTCGTCGACCTGCTCGGCGAGCGGTCGCGTGTCGGCGACGGTGCCGGCTTCGGCGGCCCGGGTGGTCAGGTCCTCGACGGCGGCGCGGGTGTCGTCGAAGGCGTCCTCGCGGGAGAGGTGCGACACCGCGCGGCGGCCGGTGGCGGCGAGCGACTCGGCGACCTCGGCGGACAGGGTGTCGAGGCGGTCGAGGTCGACGTGGCGCAGTTCGCGCAGGGACTCCACCGAGCCGTGGGCGCGGCGCAGTTCGGTCAGCAGGGTGACCCACGCGGTGGCGCCGCCGGGGGCCTCGCCTCGGGCGCGCCGGACCAGCGTGGTCACCCGGGCGGCGGCGTCGGCGACGGCGGCCCGGGCCTGGTCGCGCAGCGCCTCGACCCGCTCGAACTCGTCGATGACCTGCTCGGCGGTGGTCCGCAGCGACTCCAGCGGCTCGTGCAGCGCCTCGAGCCCTTCGGCGTCCAGCCAGTAGTAGGTGTCGGAGACGCGGGAGCAGGCGGCGACGATCGCCTCGAAGACGGCGGTGCCGGGCGCCATCTCGTCGGCCATGCGGGCGAGCGAGAGGGTGTCGGAGATGCCTCGGACGAGTTCGGCGTTGCCGATGCGGGTGAGCGGCCCGTCGACCTCGGGCTGGGCGGCGGCGTACGTCTCGGAGAGGTAGGGGGTGCGCCAGACCTGCATGGGGTGCACCCGGGTCGGTTCGTCGCTCTGCGCGCGGAAGACGACCATGGTGCCGTCCTCGAAGAGCGAGTAGCCGTGCGAGGGGATCGGGGTGGCGACCTCCTTGCGGATGAGGTTGTACGGCAGCAGGAGGGTGCGGCCCTCGGCGCGGGCGTGGAAGGCGTACAGCACGTCCTCGCCGTTGGGCGAGCGGATCGCGGACTCGAACTCCAGGTCCGTGGTGTCGGTGTCGAAGGTGCGTGCGGCGGCGCCGGCGGGCGCGGTGGTCAGGTAGTAGCCGCCGGGGAAGATGATGCCCTGGTCCTCCGGGAGGCGCTGGCAGGACAGTCCGATGCCGTCGAGCCGGACGACCTCCTTCGACCGCTCGTTGAAGACCAGGTGGCGGTACTCGGTCTCGTTGTAGGGCAGGACGCGCAGCAGGACGAGGGGCCCGACCCGCGCGTACGCCACGTCGGCGTCGGCGAGGGACTGGAGCGGCTCGTCGACGGGCTCGGAGTAGATGCCCTCGCCGGTCTCGGTGTTGTTCTCGATCTTGACGGTGAGGCTGCCGCCCACGGTCTCCACGAAGAGGGTGCCCTCGATGGAGATGTGCGGGTGCCGTCCGAGCACGTGGGACTCGCGGCCGGCCGGGGTCCACTCGAAGTCCTGGGCGGGTGGGAAGACGTGGTCGCGCTCGCCCTTGGCGTCGACGTACTCGGGGGTGCCGTCGGGGCTGATCCGCCAGCGCAGCACCCGGATGTCGGTCAGTCGTTCGCCGGTCTGGAAGACGGCGAGCAGCAGCGGCCCGGTGCGGCGCAGCTGGAGGAGTTCGGCCTCGCGGTAGTAGCGGTAGAGGTCGGTGAAGTCGCGGACGAAGGACGGGTCGTCGAGCAGTCCGGGCAGCGAGTCGGAGGGGACCTCGTCGAATCGGCCGTCGACGTACCGGTGGAGGGCGAAGACGTCCCTGACGTCGGTGGTCTGCTTAAGCCCGAAGTGGACGTTGTAGCCGACCAGCATCAGGCCGCCGACCTGCACGATGTCGCGGGGTACGCAGTTGTGTTCGGTGCGGATGCGGTCGTTGCCGGCGAGTTCCAGCTCGCTGCCGCCGAACACCTCCGTGCGCCGGGCGTTGAGCGCCTGTGCCCGGCGGGCCAGTTCGCCGGCGGCGGTCGACATGCGGTCGCGCAGGATGTCGTAGGTGCCGGCGTCGAGCCGGTTCGTGTTGTCGCCGTCGGCCTGCCGGGTCGCTGCCGCCGCGCCCCGTGCGTCGGTGCCCCGCGCGTCGGTGCCCTGCGCCTCGGTGCTCACGTCTTCCCCACTCCTCGCTTCAACTCGTGCAGACGACCGCGCGCCTGCGCGGGTCGGTGCCCGGGCCCGGCCGGGGCGGGAGGTCCTGCCTCGGCCGGGCCGGGTCGGGTGCTACTTCTGGGTGCTCTGGGCAGGCAGCCCGTTGAGTGCGGCCGGGGCCGTCGGCACCAGGGCGGTCAGCGGCAGGTCGGCGGCCGGTGTGCCGCGCACGGCGTCGAGCAGGGCCGTGAGCTGTCCGGTGTTGGGGCCTTCGGCGGCGATGAGCCGGGCGAGCAGTCCGCTGAGCGTCAGGTCGCGCAGCCCGGAGGCGCCGAGACCGGACACCATCGCGCCCAGGTCGCGGGTGAACGTCGAGTTCTTCGGGTCCAGCCACGGCCCGGCCATGGCCTGGACGCTGTCGCTGCCGGAGACGAAGGCGTCCACGCTCTTACCCGCGGTGATGGAGTTCACGAGGCGGTCGAAGAAGACGGAGTCGCCGCCGACGATGTCGATGTTGGCGTTCTCCAGTCCGGCGCCGACGAGGGTGGCCTGCGACTCGGCGATCTGCCGGTGCACGTCGATCTGCGCGATGCGGACCTCCTTCTCGGCCTCCAGGCGCAGGCGGTACTCCTCGTGCTCGCGGCTGGCCTCGTCGAGGGCGGCCATCGCGGCGGCCTTCTCGGTCAGGCCGTCGGCCTCGGCCTTCAGCTTCTCGCGCGTCGCCTCGGCCTCGGCGAGGCCCATGTCCTTGGCGGCCGCGGCCTCGACCTGGCGGGTGCGGCCGAGGGCGTCGGCCATCCGCTCCTTGACCTCGGCCTCGGCGAGTCCGTCGGCGGCGGCTTCGGCCTTCCGCCCCTCGGCGAGCCGGATGGCGGCCTGGGCGTCGAGTTCGGCGGCCTTGCGGCGCGCCTCGGCCATGGTCAGTTCCTCGGCGGCGCGGTGTTCGGCGGCCTGCTCGGCGGCCTCGGCTGCCTTGATGTCCTTGACCAGCCGCTCCTGGGCCTGTGCTTCGGCGGCGATGATCAGCGCCTGGCGCTCGCGCTCGGCCTCCTCGACGGTGCGGAGCTTCTTGATCTCCTCCTCCTGCTGGGCGACGGTCTTCTCGACGGCGATGCGCTCGCGGACGACGTCGGCGATGTCCCGCTTCTCGGCCTCGACCTCCTTGTCGGCGGCGATACGCCGGAGTTCGGTCTCCCGCTCGCGGGCGATGACCTCCAGCATGCGGTCCTTCTCGATGCGCTCGCGCTCGATGGCCTCGACCCGCTCACGGTTGAGCTTGGCGACGGCGACCTCGCGTTCGCGGTTCTCGTTCTGGATGCCGAGCTGCTCCTCGGTCTTGATGTGCGCGGCGTGCGAGCGCAGTCGCTCCTCGGCCTGGACGCGGGCGGTTTCGGCCTCCTCGCGGGCGCGGACGGTGTCGATCTCCCGCTTCTGCTTGATCTCGGCGTCGGCCTGGCGGCGTTCGAGTTCGAGGACGGCTTCCCGGGCGTCGACGTTCTGCCGGGTGATCTCCTTCTCCTCGTTGCGCTGGAACTCGTTGGTCGCGATGTGCTCGATCGCGGTCAGCTCGGTGATCTTCCGGATGCCCTGGGCGTCCAGGATGTTGTCCTTGTCCAGGTGGGTCAGGGGGGTCTGCTCGAGGTAGTCGATGGCGGCGTCCTCGAGGCTGTAGCCGTTGAGGTCGGTGCCGATGACGGCGATGATCTGGTTCCGGAACTCCTCGCGGTGCGTGTACAGGTCGGAGAAGTCCAGCTGCTTGCCGACGGTCTTCAGGGCCTCGGAGAACTTCGCGTTGAAGAGGGCCTGGAGGGTGTCCTGGTTGCTGGCGCGCTCGGTGCCGATGGCCTGGGCGACCTTGACGACGTCCTCACGGGTCTTGTTGACGCGGACGAAGAAGGAGATCCGGATGTCGGCGCGGATGTTGTCCTTGCAGATGAGGCCGTCGTGGCCGGTGCGCGCGATGTCGATCGTCTTCACCGAGATGTCCATGACCTCGGCCTTGTGCAGCACGGGCAGGACGACCATACCGGTGAAGGTCACGTCGACCTTGCGCATCTTGGAGACGATCAGCGCCTTGCCCTGCGGGACCTTGCGGAAGAGTCTGCTGACGACCAGCAGGAGCGTCAGTGCGATGAGGAGGCAGACGGCGATCAGGACGCCGATGCCCGTCGAGATGTCGGCCATGGGGTGAACTTCCTTGGATGGCTTGTGGGTTGCCTGAGGACTGGATGCGGGCGCGCGGGGGCGCCGGCCGGCCGTGGGCGGTCGGGCGGCCTGGGTGTGTTCGGTCGGGGTGCCGCGGGCCGCGGCAGGGGAAGGG
>NZ_WMLF01000219.1 GCF_014156695.1 Streptomyces durbertensis
GGGCGGGACTGGTGCACTAAAACCGCTCGCCGTCACCCCGCCCTTCTCCTGCGGCCACGGACGATAACCGTGGCAACGGCAGCTCCGACGAGCACGAGCACCCCAACGCCAGCCGCGACCGTGACGGTCGCACCCGTACTGGAGTCCGGCGCCGCAGTGTCCTCGGCGGGTGCGGGCGACTCGGCTGACGGCGACGCCGACGGCGTGGGGCTCACCGGTGACGCGCTCGCGCTCCGCTCGGCGTAGCGCTTCGCGAAGAGCGGGTTGGTGTCCGGGTCGCCGGGATCGCCCTCGCCCTCCAGAAGCACCATGCGTGGGCGGACGCCGCCAAAGCCGATCAGATGGCTGCGGGGAAGATCCTTGTCCGCCTCCGGACGCCCGGCGGTCTTGATCATCACCCGCAGTACCTGGTTCGCGGTCCAGTCAGGGTGCTTGGACCAGATCAGGGCGGCAGACGCCGAGACCACGGCGGTGGCCACGCTGGTCCCGCCCTGCTGGATGCAAATCCGCTGCGTGCCGTCGCAGCGCTGGGGTGTGACGTCGCCTGGCCCGGTGAGTGCGATGTGCGGTCCGTAGGAGGACAACTCCATGTGCTTGGCCTGTTTGTCTGTCGCGCCGACGGCGACGACACCAGGGAGCCGAGCCGGATACTGGTGGCCGCTCTTCCCCCGACGCTGTTCTTTGCCGAAGTTTCCTGCCCCGGCGAAGATCAGTACTCCCTTCCGGTTCGCTCGGTCGATCGCCTTCTGCGTACTCGGCTGGTCGTAGGACGAGCCGAAGGAACAGTTGATGATCTTTGCCCCGTTGTCGACGGCGTAGTCGATGGCCTCTGCCACGGAGTCGAGCCCTTCGAAGAATCGTGGTTCGTCGCTCTTCTCGACCACGGTGACCGGAAGGATCTTCGCCTCCGGTGCCAGCCCGCGCAGGCCGTTACCCGCTCCCGTGCCGGCGATCACACCGGCGATGGTGGTGCCGTGGCCGATGTCGTCTGAATGCGCAGGGCGGTCCCGGCTGATGACGTTGGTCCCGGGCAGTACCTGACCCCGCAGCTCAGGAACGTTGGGGTCCACACCGGCGTCGAGTACAGCCACCGTGACTCCCGCGCCCTTGCTCACCTTCCACATCTCCTCCGCCCGCATCGCGTCGAGATACCACTGCTGGTCTCTGACGCTCGCCGCCGCAGCGGGCGTGATCGGCAGCAGAAGGAGGAGGAGTGTCGTGCCGAGCAGCGTGCTCAGAAGCTGCCGAGCGGACTGCTTCGATCGGGAGATCAGGGCCATGGCCATTACTGAGAGATCCTTGCTGCTGCTCTTGATATCGGGCTGGCTACTTGATGACCGGCGGGACGACGCGCTTGGCGCTCTGCCACGACTCCCTGTCCTCCGTGAGGTAGTCAGGCCGGCGATCGTCCCGTCTTGATGCCCGCGAGTTCGTAGGCGACTGCGTCGCCGTCCCGGTCACTGGTGGGTGGACGAGACCGGTTCCGCCGGGAGTGAATGCGCTGCGGGGCGTGCCGCTTGGCTGACGCCTGCCCTGAGTACCGGGCGAGGCCGCGATGGGCTCGGACGCGGAGCGTCTTTCGCTGACCGGCGCACCACCGCCTGCCCCGGGCCCTGCCGGGAGCGATGACCCAACTGGGGGATAGCCGCTTGTCGTATGCGCACGTCCCGGCCTCCCAGCCTCTGCCCCGATCAAAGTGCCGCCTGACACTCCGCCCCGTGCAGAGGCCGACGTCGCCGGAACTGGCCGCCCTCCATGGACGCCTGGGATTGCGCCGTCCACACGTCGCGCCGCCGGCGCTGCCGGCAACCCCGCACCGGGTGTAGCCGACGGTCGCGAACCGCCCGGCGTGCGAGACGTCGGTTGGCCGCTGACAGCGCTGTTGGCGGGTGGAGTGGTGGAAGGACGCCCGGTGTAGACCGGGGCGACAGCCGTGGGAGTAGGAGAAGGCGTCGGGGCCTGAACAGGCGGCCCGCCGACGCCACCACCCGCAGACACCGAAGTTGGCGGCGGCCCGTAGGCGTTCGAGAGTTGAGTGCCGAGGCTTGCCGAGCTACCTGCGGGGCCGGCTCCGGTGGTCGGCGGGCTGTCTGATCTGGGCCCGACACCTGCTCCGGGGCCACCGGCACCGCTCAGGTCTCCTATTCCTTGGCGGGCAGCCGAGTCACCAGCAGTGGCACCACCAGCAGTTCCGCCGGATGTCTGGAAAGCGCCCGCGCCCGGCGACGCATGCTGTCCCGTCCCACCCGGAGTTGGCACGAACAGCTCCTTGCCGCCGGGCATCCTCGTGAAGTCCGGTTCCTCGGTCTTTGCGATGTCGGCGGAGGCGACCCGGTAGTAGGAGTCGAGGCGTTCCATGTGATTGATCGCCTCCTGCCGGGCCTTCTCCCTGGGGGAGTCCGGACCCATCGCGGGCGTGGAGGCTCGCTCCTCGGCGGTCTCGGTCCGTGGCTTCGGCATTCCCGATCTGGTCTCGGCCAAGGCCTGGCCCGCGACAGCGAGGGCTGTTCCGACCGCGTCGGAGTAGTCGCTCAGCTTCTGGCCTTCCTTGGCGAACCGGCTGGCGAACCTTCGGAAGGCACGGCCGGCCTCCCCCTCCCACTCGACCTTGTGGGCGAGGTTCTCCAGGGCGTGGCTGGCCTGGGTGATGATCTGGGCGGCCTGCTCGAGTGTCCGCGCGTGGGAGGTGAGGCTGCCGGGCTTCGCCCCAGCGATCATCGCGTACAGCTGCTCGTGCGTCTTGTCGTCGAACTTCCCACCGGGCATCTGTCGCTCCTCCTCAGTAGCCGGCGCGGTCGCTGCTGGACGTGGGCCGTGCACTGGGAGACTCGGTCTTCACCGCTTCGAGCTCGCTGTGGTACCGGTCGAGGTTCTGCTGGATCGCCCGCATGCGTTGGCGGGTCTCATCCTCGACGTCGGCGTAGCCGCGTGCGGAGACCTGCGCGGCCACGCCCAGGGCCTCGATCTGCTCTCCGTAGATCTTGGCGAAGAGCTCGAGTCTTGTCTGGACGCGCGCCAGATGTGTGGCGAGGTCCCGTGCCCCAGGGAAGTCGCCGTAGGCGGCGGTCGGTACGGCGGAGGCGTGGATCTCCTCCGGAGCGGCCGGCGTCCGCTTCAACTCCGCGACTAGCTTGTCCAGTTGCTTCTTGAACGAGGTGAGTGAGCCCTCACTGACAAGAAGGTCCTTCCCGCCGTTCGTCGGGCTCGTCCCACCCGATCCACTGATGTCCGGCATGTGTCGTTCCCCCCCAGCCCAGTTGACAACGCCGTCGTTTCGTTGCGGGCACCACGTTAGTCGTGTGGTGTGTACGTGACATGAGCGCTCCGCGCCTACCGATCTGAGTACGGGTACTCAGGCGGTGACGGAACGGGCACTGTTAGCTTCAGGATCGTTCAACGGCCGGTGTGGTTGTTTGGGGAGGGGCACGTGGGTTTCGAGGACGAGTGGGCGGAGCTGAAGTCCGCCGCCCAGAACAGGACACGGCTCAACGCCTGGGACGAGGGCCCGGGAACAGGACGGGGCGAGGCACCCAGGTTCGGGGACCTCAAGGTCAGCACCGCCGCGTTGCGCGGTCTGGCGAAGCAGTCGGGCACACTCGCCAACCACGCTCAGAGCGCCGTCACCGACCTCACAAGCTCACACGCCGGACTGCCCGGCAGTACCCGGGGCTTCACGAGCACCGCGACGCTTGAGACGGTCCGCTCCAGCTGGGAGGGCCGGCTCGGCGACGCCCGCAAGGAGGCGCTCCGCCTCCAGCGTGTCTTCGACGCGACAGCGGGCGAGTTCGACGGCACCGAGCAGCGTACCAAAGCGGACATGTCGAACCTGGCAGACGGCAACGGAAAGCCGAAGTCGGCCATCGCGGGGCTGTCCTGATGAAGGTGAGCGAGCTGCGGGACGTCCGGCTCACCGCCTTCTCCACGGCGGCCGGCGGATGGCGAAAGGCAAGCAACCAGGCGCGAACCGACCGGGAGTTCGTGGACCGCGAGATGTCCGCGAAGCTGGCGGAGGCGGAGGGTGAGTCCAAGGCCGAGGCTGTTCGGGCACTTCAACGGCTGAGCAGGAACTACCAGTACATCCACGTCCAGTGCGGCCTTGTCCACACAACTCTGCGCAGCCTGGCCGAGGATCTGGCGAAGCCGCAGCGAAGACTCAAGCGGTTGCTTGAGGAGGCGGCTGAGGCGCGTCTGTCAGTCCACGATGACGGCAGGGTCAGCTATCCGGCCGGTGTCGGCCCGGACGGGGAACAGGTACCGGGCGGTACGGCAGGACCGACGGGTGGCCAGCCGACGAGGGCCGGCACCCTGAGCGCGACCGACGAGGTCATGATGCAGAAGCAGGCCGCGCGGGGTGTTCTGAACCCCAGGGCGGCGCTGGCTGGACGTATCAGCGCGGACATCCACCGCACGCTTCGTGAAGCCGCCCAGGTCGACAGGCAACACTCCGCGACGCTTGCCAAGCTCACGACCGAACGCGGCCTCAAGGTCTCGGCGGCCATGTGGTCCGACTCGAAGGCGGATCGCAAGGCCGTCCACGGCATCGCGAGCGACAACTTCGAGAAGTCCGACATCCCCAAGGGCAAGACGCCCACCGAGAACGCCCGCTGGTGGGACGGCCTCTCGGCGGCGGAACGAGACGCCTACGTGACGCTGTACCCAGCAAGCGTGGGCGCGCTGGACGGCATCCCCGCCGACGTCCGCGATACCGCGAACCGCGTCGTGTTCCGGGAGGAGCACGCGAACACAACCGCCGCTCTGGCCCGCCACATGGCCAACGAGCCGCCGAGGAGTTCCCAGTGGGGGAGCCGCAAGGAGGGAACCACCTACGTCAGCGAGGAATGGAAGCGATGGGACGCCGAACGCAGCCGCCTCGAACGCGCTGTGAAGGGGATGTCGGACATTGACAGGCGCTTCGCACAGAGTGGAGTGGAGGGAGTCCCCGGGGCCTACCTTCTCGGATTCTCCACCGAGGGAGTTGGCCGAGCGATCATCGCCAACGGTAACCCGGACACAGCCGCACGGACCGCCGTGTACGTTCCGGGTACGACGACGAACCTGGGGACCGTGGACAGCGACCTCGAGCGCATGACCAATCTCTATCGGGCGGCAAAGAGCCTTGATGGGAAGCAGAAGCTTTCCACGATCATGTGGTTTGGCTATGACGCTCCTCAGAGCATTATCGATGATGCGCCGCTGAGTCGATATGCAAACAAAGGGGCACCGGCTTACGCGAAGTTTCTTGATGGGCTTGAGGCGGCCAACCGTACGGAGAACGGTGGTCACAGGATCGCGGTCGGGCACTCCTATGGCACCACACTCATCGGGGCAGCGGCCCGGCAGGGAGGCCTTAATGCGGGCGACGTGATCTTTGTCGGAAGCCCGGGTGTGCAAGGAAAGACCGCTGACGAACTGCGTCTTCCCAAGGGTCATGTGTGGAACCAGACTGCTGACGGAGACTCGGTGCCTGCCGTTGGCAAGTTCGGCCATGGTAAGGGTGACTGGGGGGTTCGGATCGACCCCCGGCTAGGGATTCCGCAGTGGCACCCTGGCGAGGTCAAACTTCCGCAGACGCCAAGCAGTCCCGGATTCGGAGCACATCAAATGACCACCGATACGTCTGGGCATACGGACTACTGGGATGCGGATACGCAGAGTCTGAAGAACCAGGCGGCTGTTGTTGCGGGTGAATATGACGAGGTGAGACGTGAACGTCAAGGTAGGTAATCTTCTGGCACTATCAACCTTTTCGCTGTTTTCTCTGGTGGGGTGTGCTGTGCAGGACAAAGAAGAGCCGGTCGGAGTCAGGGAGGTCGCAGAATCCCGCTCCGAGATCAAGAAGATTTCCAAGGGTGTGTTCGATGCGATCTCGCTAGAAGGGAAATCTTCAAACAGTGGGGTAGGCGTGAAGACCTGCTCGGGCCGGGAACGCGGCAAGATGTACAAGGTCTTTTACCCTCAGAGCTTTACCGGCCCTTCTGATCGAGAGCTCTCCAGTGCGATGGAGAACCTGCGTGATGATCTTCCGGGAAGGGGTTGGAAGATTGTAGAGTACGGCCCCAACGATAGTCCAAACAGGTCACTCACATTGCTGGCTGATCACCGAGAGGAGCGGTTCTCGGTCGAGATCACGCATATGCGAGGAGATCGACGTGAGGGTGCTGAGCCCAAGTTGCTGATCTGGGTGGTATCTGCCTGCTACGAGGTGCCGGAAGGGCAAGAGGTCGTGGAGTTCTGAGCAAGTTTGCGCCGTCGACTTGGCCGGGGCGACGAGGTCGGGGTCGGCCCAACTGGCGTGCTGAATCGCTCTTTGCTGTACGTGGTCTTCCGGAGGTCGGGTTGACGTGAGACCATACCGGGGTGTCGATGAGCCGGGATGACTCTGTACTTGTCCTGTGGGACGTGGACCACACCCTTGTGAGTATCGGCGGCGTCAGTCGCTTGATATACGAGAATGCCTTTCGCTCGACGATAGGACGCCCTCTTCGAGATCTGGCGCCCATGACCGGACGAACAGAACACGCCATTCTTGCTGAAACGCTGAAGCTCAACGAGGTTGAAGCGTCACCATCGCTTGTTGCGAACTTCTATTCCGCTCTAGGTGTAGCAGCCCAGCAGCTGGAACGTGAAATCCGGGATTCAGGGCACTCGTTGCCCGGCGCTCACGCGGTGATCTCTGCCCTTCAGTGCGACTCCGTAGTGCAATCCGTCGTGACTGGAAATATTCGACCTGTCGCCAAGGCGAAGCTGTCCGCATTCGGGCTTGCGGAGGGGCTTGATTTGGAGGTGGGCGGTTACGGTGATGACGGAAGTGACCGCGCCGACCTCGTGAAACTCGCGCGTCTAAGAGCGGAGAAGAGGTACCGGCTCTCATTCACCGGCAAGCGAACATTCGTCATTGGCGACACGCCACACGATGTCAGAGGCGCTCACGATGCCGGTGCGTTTGCGATCGGCGTGGCGACCGGTAGCAGCTCTGTGGAAGAGCTTCGTCAGGCCGGTGCTGAGCTGGTTCTCCTGGATCTCACCGATACAGAAGGGCTACGTGAGACAATTCTCAACTTCTGAGGAGCCTAGATGGCGGCTCGGCCTGGGTTTACCCCCTGATGCACATGCGGTATTCTTCTCTGAAGTCAATGACGCTGCGGGCATCGCCGTAATGATCGAGCATCTTCGCAAATTCGTCAATTCGTTCAGCGATGCGCGCTGAGCCGATTGTTCGGCTGAAGTCCAAGGCGTGGCTTGCCGTCCGACATGCTTCCTCAACCTCTCCGTCAAGGAGGTAGCACTTTGCGAGGCGGGATAGGTAGTGGACGCGATCACGTACCCGGTTGGGTGCCTGAATGCTCAATAGTCCGATGGCGCTGGTAAGCGACGTTAGAGCCTTCTTCGTCTTTCCGAGGTCAAGGAAACAGGCGCCTTCTTGGGCGGCAAGCTCAATGGCGTCAACGTAGGTCACGTAGTGTGGCTCTTCTGAGCCGCCTGCCTGCTCGAAACCACTCCTCGCTGCGGACAGCGCTTTCACGCAGAACTTTTCGTCACCCAGGCATGCGTATGCCCTTGCCAACCTCGTGCCGAGCATGGTTCGAGTGAGTGCGGTGAGCTGACGCGAATCCGTTCCCCAGGCTTCCTGGGCAAGTGAAAGAGCAGAGGCTGGATTTCCCTTGTACGTCTCCTGCAAGCTCATGTAGGCCATTGCGCTTGCTGTGAGCCCCGGGTCCGCTGCCTCGCGTCCGACCTGAACAGCCTCCATGAAGTATGTTCTGGCAGCAGCGTGATCATTCGCGTCAAGCGCAAGCCATCCCGCCATCTGGTTGAGTTGTCCAAACGCGAGTAAGCCGTCGGCGGGCTCTTTGTGTACGTTTACTGCCATTCGGGAAACATAGCGCGACAATGGAAGAAGGAGGCTGTCGCCGCCAAGCTCGTAATCAAGGTGTAGAAACGTTCTGAGTAGATTCTCGCCGCTTTGCTGAAGTGTCATCCCGTCAAACGGTGAGATCCCTAACCTCGATCTTTCGTGACGGTCCGTCGGTTTCTTCGGCGGGCCGTTTCGGTTGTTCGGGCCGGTGGTGGGCAGGCTGATGGCCCGGCTGTCGCGTCGGGTGAGCGCCGGGTTCCACGGCTCCGGTCGGGTGGTGCTGCTCGCAGGGACGGGAACGTGCTGGTCAGCCGGGGTTCGGGAGGGCTTCGAGCCGTTCCATGGCGTCGGTGATCACGTCGGTCCAAGGCCAGTGGCGTGCGAACCTCAGGTGCCGGCGGCGGGCGGTGGTGACGATCTGGGCGGCGGCGGAGAGAAGGCGGAACCGGAGACTGCGGGGCTCCCACCTGCGGTTTTCGCCGGCCAGAGCGAGCATCGGCATCCAGGCCAGCAGGTCCAGGGCGAGCTGGACGATCTCCAGCCAGATCTGGTTCTGCGCGGTGTTGTGCAGGGGCAGGTTGCGCAGGCCGGTGGCCCGGGCGGCCCGGATGCGGTCCTCGGCCTGTGCCCGCTGGCGGTGCCGCAGCTCCAGTGCCGCGATCGGCATGCCGGTGGTGTTGGTGGCGAAGCAGGTCAGCCGCAGTCCGTCGGCGTCGGTGATCCGCAACTGGGCGCCGGGATGGGGCCGTTC
>NZ_WMLF01000022.1 GCF_014156695.1 Streptomyces durbertensis
GCCAGGCACCGTGGGACGGGTGGGGCGATGACGGTTGCTTCCACTACAGCGGCGAGGGCCAACGGGGCGACCAGACCCTGACACAGGGAAACCTTGCCGTTCTCAACCACCGGCGAGACGGGCGAGCCCTCAGGTTGTTCCAGCATGTCGCGCAGACAACCTTCGAGTATCTCGGGGAGTACCGGCTTTCCGAGATACAGCCGTGGTACCGCATCGACGGAGTCGACGCCCACGGGGAGGCACGTACAGTGATCGTCTTCCGACTGGAGCCAGTTGCCCCTGTGGCCGAGGCAGAACCCCGGGGACCCCGCCTGGCGCGTACCCCTGCGGAGGAGTACTCCGTACAGGTGGTCAACGACATCATCGCTGACGAACGATCTCCAGTATCGGCTTCGGGCCACGCATATGGCGAGGCGGAGCGCCGGGAGGCCAACCTCATTTATGAGTACGCCGACCATCTCCAACGTCATGGCCATCGGGTCGCACGGCAGCTGATTCAGATCCCCGGTGAGCCGCGGCCGCATCGAACCGATCTGTATGACACCTCGACGAATCGACTCATCGAGGCGAAGGGGACCCTGCATCGCGAAGCTGTGCGTTTGGCCATCGGTCAGCTCTTCGACTACCGACGGTTCCTCTCTCCCGAACCCGCACTGGGCTTGCTCCTGCCGGCCAAGCCTTCAGCCGACATCCTCGAGCTATGCCGCGCCCTGGGCGTAAAGATCATTTGGCAAGAGGGGGGTGGTTTTACCGAGAGCAGCGGTGGGTGACTCCACCTTGCGCTGGAAGCCACCCGAGCAACCTTGGAAGCAACAAGCCACCCGCGGCGCCTAGGAAACGAGGCGGGTGGCCTGTACTCCACGTCCTTCGACAGAACAGGAGCACCATCAGTATGTCTGAGCATGGCAAGGAACGCGCACCCATGGTGCTGCGCACAACGATGTACGGCGGTGTCCTCACCGCGGGCGTTCTCTTGGTTCTGCTGGGTGATCGGACGCCCGTCGAGGCTTCCAGCTTCGTCGCACCCTTCCTAGTAGCCTTCGAGCGGCAGGACTCACGCCGCCGAACCTAGCCGAGGGAGCGTTCCCGGTGCGGCGGACGTTGCGATGAGGAGCAGGTCTTCTCAATAGATGGGCTGGACCGCGTCCGTACAGCTCACGCTCAAGCGCGAGTGCAGATGGCGCGAGCACGTTGTGGATCCGCCCGTAGGGCTACGAGTCGGCGCCGCGGTACACCTCGGCTGGAGTGACAGCCTGTGTATCGCGGCGCATGCTCGACGGCCGAGGTCGAGGCTTCGGCCGTCACTCGGCCGTCCCGCCCCGCCGGCCCCGCGGCGGTCGCGCAGCAGGTGGCGAGCGCTGCCGCGCAAGGGCTCGTCAGTGATACTCCCGGATGTAGCCCAGGCGGCTGGTGCAGGCTCGCACAACTTGGAGCGGTTCCCCGTTAGCAGCGCACGGCTCAGCGAGCCCTGGCTTTGTTGGTGAGTTACGAGAGCGCCTGTAACTCAGCGTGGAGAGCGCCCTCGTCCACGGGAGAGTGATGTCGCTGAGTTTTGAGAGCGCCTGGGTGCTTGCTTCGGGACCATGGTTGTGCTCTGCACGACGAGGGGGCCCGGGTGCTGCCGAAGTCCAAGGTCGATCTGTACGCGGCGATCCGCCGTGATGCGAAGGCTGGTCTGTCGAGCCGTGCTCTTCAGCGGAAGTACGGTGTCGGGTTCCTGACCGTGCAGAAGGCGTTGACGTCGGCCTGGCCGGAGCCACGGAAGAAGCTTCCGCCGCGGCCAACACGGCTGGATCCGTACAAGCCGTTGATCGACGAGATGCTGCGGGCCGACCTGGATGCGCCGCGCAAGCAGCGGCACACGGTGAAGCGGATCTTCGAGCGGTTGCTGGACGAGCACGGTGCGGACGAGATTTCGTACCAGATGGTCCGTGGCTACGTCGCTGACCGCCGTGAGGAGATCCGGGTCCAGGCCGGACGGGGCGTGGTGGAAGCCTTCGTCCCGCAGACCCATAAGCCCGGGGCGGAGGCGGAGGTCGACTTCGGCGACGTGACGGTGCGGCTTGCCGGCGAGGTGGTGACCTGCTACCTGTTCGCGTTCCGGCTGTCCTACTCGGGCAAGGCCGTCCACCGGATCTTCGCCTCGGCAGGTCAGGAGGCGTTCTTCGAGGGCCACGTCCACGCTCTCAACACGCTGGGCGGGGTGCCGACCGGGAAGGTCCGCTACGACAACCTTAGGGCCGCTGTCGCCCAGGTGCTGGGCTTCTCCCGGCATCGCGTCGAGGCCGAGCGCTGGACGGCGTTCCGCTCCCACTACGGCCTGGAAGCTCTCTACTGCCAGCCAGGAATCCGCGGCGCCCACGAGAAGGGCGGGGTCGAGGGGCAGATCGGCTGGTTCCGCCGCAACCACCTCGTCCCGGTGCCCGAGGTTGCGACGCTCGCCGAGCTGAACGCGTTGATCGACCGGTGGGACCAGGAGGACGAGAACCGCCGGATCCGGTCCCGTCCTCGCACGATCGGCGAGTACTTCGCAGCCGAGCAGCCGCTGCTGGCGCCGCTACCGCAGGAACCCTTTGAGACGGGCCGGCTCTTCACTCTGCGGGTCGACCGCTACAGCCAGATCAGCGTCCGCACCAACCGCTACTCGGTGCCGGTCCGGCTGATCGGCCGGAACGTCCGAGCGATGCTGCATGCCTCCGAGCTGGTCGTCTATGACGGCCGAGAGGAGGTTGCCCGGCATGAGCGGCTGATCGCCAAAGGCGGCACCCGCCTCGAACTGGACCACTATCTGGAAGCTCTCGTGCGCAAGCCCGGCGCCCTCCCGGGAGCGACCGCGCTCGACCAGGCCCGCTCCGCAGGCCGGTTCACTCCCGTCCACGACGCCTGGTGGGACGCTGCCGTCAAGGCCCACGGCCAGCGGGACGGCACCCGCGCGCTCATCGAGGTCCTTCTCCTCGGCCGGCACCTACCGCACGAGCACCTGGTCACCGGACTCGCCGCCGCCCTCAAGACCGGGGCGCTGACGGCGGACGCCGTCGCTCTTGAAGCCCGCAAGGCAGCAGACGCCGACACCGCCCCTGCCGAGGCCCCAGAACCATCAGCAGGAAGCCGGACCAGCATCGCCCCGCTGCCGGCTGCCGTCCGGGCCCGCCTGCCACCCGACAAACGCCCCCTGCCCTCCGTCGCCCACTACGACCAGCTCCTACGGCTCCGCCGCGACCGCCCCACCCCCTGAAGGAGAACCGCGTGTCCATCCCCCGCCAGCGAGGACTCACCGAGCAGGCCGCCACGGCCGCGATCGACCAGGCATGCCGGATGCTGAGGCTGCCCACCATCCGGTCCCAGTTCCCCGAGCTCGCCGAAACCGCCGGCCGCGAGCAGATGTCCTACCTCGGCTTCCTCTCCGAGCTCCTCCTGGCCGAGTGCGACGACCGGGCCCGCCGCCGATCCGAGCGGCGCATCAAGGCAGCCGGCTTCCCCCGCGACAAGTCGCTGCGCAAGTTCGACTTCGACGCCAACCCCAACATCGACGCGGCCATGGTCCACACCCTCGCCAAATGCGAATGGATCAAGAAGGGCCTGCCGCTCTGCCTCATCGGCGACTCCGGCACCGGCAAGTCTCACCTGCTGATCGCGCTCGGCACCGAGGCCGCGATGGCCGGCCACCGGGTCAAGTACGTCCTGGCGACGAAGCTGGTCAACGAGCTAGTCGAGGCCGCCGACGAGAAGCAGCTGACCAAGACCATCGCCCGCTACGGCCGCGTCGACCTGCTCTGCATCGACGAGCTGGGATACATGGAACTCGACCGCCGCGGCGCCGAACTCCTCTTCCAGGTCCTGACCGAACGCGAGGAGAAGAACAGCGTCGCCATCGCCTCCAACGAGTCCTTCTCCGGCTGGACCAAGACCTTCACCGACCCCAGGCTCTGCGCGGCCATCGTCGACCGCCTCACCTTCGGCGGCAACATCATCGAGACCGGCACCGACTCCTACCGCCTCGCCACCACCCGAGCACGCGCCGAACAACAGCTGGCCACCAGCTGACCTGGGCGCACGAGGCTCCGTGAGCATCGTCAGCGCTCACGGATCCTTGACCACCACCAGCCGCCCACCGCGAAGGCGTTCACCGGCCCAGGGTTTGGCAGAGTGCGACGCTCGAACTCATCGTCGATACGAGCAATCAGCCGGCCGAGATCGCGCCGGGCACCGTGAGGGAGGTGAAGCATGACCTCTTCCAGATCATCGCGGGCATACTCCACCTCCAGTCCGGGCTGCCAGACCTGGGAAGCGTTCAGATAACGGCCGGGTTGCCTGAACGCCCACTCGAAACGAGCGAGCGCGTCAGCAACTGCACCAGGCCACATCCGCTCGTCCTCGACGCGGCGGACAGCTGCACGAGTCCTTGCGGAAACACCCCGGATCCGCCGAACTACAACATGTCTGCGAGGCCGCCACCGCTCAGCACGGACGGCCTTCGGGCGCCTACGCGGCATCGCCCTTTCTGATCAACATGCCGTCATCCTGCCACGAGCGAGGCTGGCTCCGCACGCACGATCGAGCTCCCTGCCACTGGGGGCGCTCTTACTTCTCACCAACATTCACGGGCTCTTCGGTCACGGCGTGATGCCGAAACCCACCGACAAGTGCTCTCGCTTGAAACCTACGCAGCCAGAGCCCGGACAAGCGAGCGACAGCCAGACCCGGCAACCGCCGCCTATCGAGACTTGGACGGCGCTGGTGATCTCGGCGCTCGTGAGTGCTTCGACCGCCGTGTCCCGGATCCCGGCAGCGTTCGCCCGGTCGACCTGGCGGGCAGCCAGGTCGACCGCGTAAGCCAGCTCGTCGGCGGCCTCTTCCGCGAGCTCACCATTACCACGGCCGGGGGCCGAAGGGCGCAGCGTGGACGAGACGCCGACCGTCAGCCTGCTGTCTGGTCAGGGACTGCGTGAAGGTGGCGTTGTCCGCGGGTGCGCGGCACAAGTTGGACGACGGCTTCGGCGGCGGCGCGGGCGAGGTCGTCGAGAACGGCCTGGTAGATGTCCCGGGTGATGCGGGTGTCGCTGTGGCCGAGGGTCTCGGAGACGACCTTGACGTCCACTCCGGCGGCGAGCATCAGCGTCGCGGCGCCGTGCCGTAGGTCGTGGAGGCGGATGGGCGGCAGGCCGGCCTCGGCGACGAGGCGTTCGAAGAGGTCGGAGACCTTGCCCGGGTGGAGCAGAGAGCCGTCCTCCTCGGTGAAGATGCGGCCGGTCTCCACCCAGGCGTCGCCCCATTCGAGGCGGTCCCGTTCCTGCTGCTCGCGGTGGGCCTTGAGTTCCTCGTTGGTTTCTGCGTCGAGGGCGATGACGCGGATGCCGCTGTTGGTCTTGGGGGCGCCTTCGATGACCTCCCACCCGTCCTGGACCAGCTGGGTCGCCACGGCCAGCGAGGAGCTCGCGTAGTCGTGGTCCACCCAGCGCGGGCCGCACCCCTCGCCGCGTCGGAGTCCTCGGAGCGCGATGAGCCGCCACATCACCTTCAGCCGGTGGTGTTCGATGTGGTCAAGGAAGCAGCCGGTCTGCTCCGGCGTCCAGACCATCACCGGGGAGGGCTTCTCCCCGGTCTCCTGCCAGCGGGCGACGCGCTCGTCGGTCCAGACGAGCGCCTTGGGCTTGGTGCCGGGCAGCAGCTCGACGTGCTCGGCCGGGTTGAAGTTCGGCATCCGCTGCTGGGCGATCGCGACGTTCAGCGCGGCGCGCAGGGTCGCCTTGATGTGCGGCTGGGTGTTGAGGCCGGTGATGCGGCGGAAGGGCGGCATCTGGTCGATGGCCGCCTTGAGCTGCTTGCGGCAAGCACGGTTCTCCGCGCCCTTCCACGGGATCTCCTTCAACTCCGCTATCGCGGCCCGCCGCTGGGCGTTCTGTTCCTCGATCTCGATGTTCTGCTCGTTAATCGCGTCGAACATCGCGTTGATGTGGTGGACGCGGAGCTTGTCGAGTCGGATGTGGCCCAGGTGGGGCCTGAGGTGGACCCGGATATCCACCTCGTACCGCGCCACGCCGGTACGGCGGAGCCGCTTACGCCCAGCAAGCCACTCATCAAGCCACTCGCCGACCGTCGTCTTGGAGTTGAGCGGCTCGCCCACCTTGAAGCGGCGGCGCGTCTCGTCGTAGTCGGGGAGGGGCTCCTTCTTGGTGGAGCACTCCTCCAGCAGGTCGCTGATGGCCAGGCGTCCCGCCGCGTCGTCCTCCTCCGGGATGGAGAGGAGCGCGCGGACCTTGCCCAGCTCCTCGTTGGCCTCGGTCGACGTCGCGAAGCCGGAGCGGCGGAAGCGGCGGCGGGTACCGTCCTGGCGCGGCTCCAACTCCTGGAAGACGCTCCAGGCGCCATGCCGCCGGTTGGTGAGCTTGGGGCAGCTCTTGCCGTACGCCGTACCGGTCGCCGGGTTACGGCAGGAACAGCGCCTGCTGGTCGAGCCCTTCTTCATCCATCCTCTCCCGCGACGTCCGCCACCTCGTCGACCGACGCCAATGCCTCCGGCAGCGGGGGCGGCACAAGGCCGAGTCCGGTCATCCGCCGCCGAAAGTCCCGCAGCTCCCGGCAGTCCTCGGCGGCCAGTGCCTCGTAGGCGGCTGCGGCCTCCAGCAGGGCGGCGCGCCGAGCTGGGTCAGGTGCGGCGGTGGCCTTGCGACGGCGCTCCTTGGCCAGCCTGGTCGACGCGGCGGCGGTCGCGACGGCGTCGCTGTGGGCGCGGAAGGTGTCGAGGAGATGCTGGGCGCTTCCCTCAGGCGCCGGGGCGTCGGCGGCGGGTGCCTCGCCGGTGAACCAGGCCAGCGCCTCCCACGTCGAGACCGACTGCCCCGGCACGAGCTCGACGGTCGCGGCCTTGCCGAGGGGGAACAGCAGAGTGATCGGCGGCACGTCCAGGGCCCTGGCCAGCACCAGGAACTCCGCCAGGTCGACCGAGGCCCGGCGACCGAGTTCGAGGTTGGTGATCGTGGTCTTCGGGACGGGCACGCCGAGGGCGGCGCAGGCGTCCGCGGTCTGTGCCACGGTGAGGCCGGCGGCGGTGCGGGCCGTGCGGATCTGTTCGGCCACCCGAGCGGTCAGCTCGGCGGACCATGCATCACTTGCCATGGATGCAATTCGTACATGATGAAAGTGTTGCCGCAACATTCGTGATAGCTGTTCTCCGTCAGCTGAGAACCCGGACGATCGGAGAGCACCATGACCACACCGCGAGGGGCAACCGCCGGCGAGGGCATGTCCCGTGAGGAGCAGCTGGCCCTGCCCGCCGCGATCGACCTCGACACCGCGAACCGCGCGCTGTCGATCGGCCGCAGCACCGGATACGCCCTGGCCAAGCGCGGCCAGTACCCCGTCAAGATCCTCCGTCTCGGCAACGCCTACCGCGTGATCACCGCCGACCTGCTCCGCGTCCTGAGCATCGACACCAAGCCACATCCGAGCGGGCGGACGGCCGGCAACAGCGACAACGTGCTCTGCGCGTAGCCGACCGTTTCGAGCGCGGGAGGGCTGTGTGGCCTTGCACGGAGTGGCGTCGTCTTCTTCGCGGAGTCGCTCAGCGAGGCCCGGAGGTATGGCTTGTTCCTGGCCGCAGCGCGTGTGCTGGGATTCGGATACGGTCCGTCGTGAAGGCGGAACGTACTCGTTTGTCGGCGGCACAGGAGGTCAGGCAGCGTGACGACGCACGAGCGAACCGCATTCGACTCTGCGGCGGCAGAGGACATCCTGCTCAGAGCCTGTGCGCTGGCCGGGTTGGTCGCTGACGGGGTCGAGATGGTGCGGCTCGGAGACCACGCGGTGTTCCGTGTCGCTGGTGGGCGAGTCGTGTCCCGCGTCGGGCGCCACGCTGACCGTCTACCGTCCGTGCGCCGAGAAGTCGCTGTGGCGCGGTGGCTCGAAGCTGTGGACTACCCGTCGGCGAGACTCGCCACGGACGCCGAACAGCCTGTCGTCGTCGAGGGGCACCCCGTGACCTTCTGGGGAGGGCTGGCCGACGGCGAGAAGTACGCCAGTACACGGGAGATGGGCGAGCTGTTGCGGCGACTCCACGGACTGGAACCGCCGCCCTTTGACCTACCCGAGCTTCACCCCTTCGACAAGGTGAAGAAGCGTCTGGAAGGCGCTGAAATCCGCGTCGAGACACGCACGTACCTCGCGGGTCTGGCCGAGGAGCTGACGGCCGAGTACCGGAAGCTCGACTTTGTCCTTCCGCCGGGACACCTGCACGGGGACTTCAACATCGGCAATGTCCTGCGGGACGCGGAAGGTCGCCCGAGGGTCATCGATCTGGACGGCTTCGCGAGAGGCCCCCGCGAGTGGGACCTCATACAGACGGCCATGTACTACGACAGCTTCGGGTGGCACACGGAAGCCGAGTACACCGACTTCGCGGACGGCTACGGCTTCGACATCCGTCGGTGGCCCGGCTACACCGTGCTCCGGAGCATCCGGGAGCTGCTGATGGTCACCTGGCTCTCACAGAACGCCGGTGCGGACGCGCGTGCGGCCGCGGAAGTCGAGAAGCGCGTCGAGACGCTGCGCTCCGGCAGTTCAAGGCGGGGTTGGGCACCGTTCTAGCCAGCTCCGCCGGCATCGTTCCAGAGGCGGAAGCCACGGGCTCGGGCCGCGAAGTCGCGGAACTCCGCGGCCCGCCGCATTCGGTCCGTCACGCGGTCCCGGAACTCCCTTACGTACTGCAGGCAGCGAGCAGACTTCAGACCCTCACCGAGACTCAGCGCGTTCAGAGCGACCTCGCAGCCATGGCCGACCTCGCCTTGGTTGATGTACGCCTCGGCCTGCACCATCGTCGCGAAGAAGTCGCTGCGGGTGTTCGCGTCGTCGCCGAAGAGGGAGCCAGCGCCCCGCTCCGTCGCTTCGGCGGAGCGCCCCAGGTCGCGGAAGCAGTGGCCGATCTCGGCGGCCAGCTCCACTTCGTCGAAGTAGGAGATGTACGGCGGGTCGCTGTCGGCTGTCCTTTCGCTGAGTCGGCGCTCTGCCTCCACCAGGGCGAGGTCACAGCCTCTTTCGTCGCCGAGGCGAGCCAGTGCCCGCGCCTCCATCGCTCGGAACTGGGCGGCCATCGTAGGCCCCAGATTCGCGGAGGGGTTTGTGTACGCGGCCCGGGCGAGTGACACAGCGTCCTGATATCGACCCGTGAACGTGGCTTGATGGCTCATCGCGGACAGGACGCTCCCGCCCAGGCGTCTGTCGCCGGCCGCCCCTGTCATGCGAAGGGCCTGGATGAAGTATCGCTGAGCGATGCCGTGCAGGCAGCTGTCGTACGACATCCATCCAGCGAGCAGGAGTGCTTCGGCCACAGCCGAGTACAGCTGCTTGCCCACTGCGTCGGAGTACTTGCCGTCGAGCATCGGCCGGACGTCCGTGTGCAGATACTGGATCAGAGCGCGTCGGGCGTGACCACCGCCGAACCTTCCGTCGAGCATGCTGAACGCTTCGGTGGTCGAGCGAACCATCTCCACGTCCGTGGCGCCGATAGCCCGGTCACCGACTTGCGTCAGCTCCTCGCCCGCCGGGGCGACGAGCCACCGCAGGGCAGCGGTGTTCCCCGCAGCGGTATCCATCTGTGCCCGCACCAGCGACTCGGCCTCGGCAAGGTCTGCCCGCCACAGGTCCGCTGCCGTTCTGGCAGCCACCTCAGGGCGGTCGGCGAAGTCGAGCCCGAGGTGGGGCTGAACCGCGGACACAGCAGCGGTGCCCATCCCGATGTCATCGATGGTGAGGCGACGTCCCAGCCTGCGCCCTACGGCGTCCGCGATGAACTGCGGCATGTTCCCGCGCGGTATCGAGCCCTTGAGCCAGCGGCTGACGTACGTGTGGTCGCAGACGGCGCTTTCGCCGGACAGAGCGGCTGCAGCGATTACCGCACGGGCGAGCGACTTGTGCGAGAGGTCGGCTTCCTGCATGAGCGCGGCCAACCGGGCGTTCCGCGCTGTCATCGGACCCCCGGAGTGCTGTCGTAGTGGCAGCTTGACGTGCTGTCACTCTACGCAGGCCAGAGCGGCGGCGCAGGGGGTTCGCACAGGGAGTGCACAAGTGCACCCCCTCGTACACGCTCCCGAAGTCGCGGCTGTCTGGAGAGAGTTACATCACCGGCCGCGAGAGCACGCGGCAACCTCGGGCCTGGCGCCGACCACTCAGCCGTCGCTCGGCCCCTCCGCTCGCGCCACACAGGGCGTGGAGGCGGAGCCAAGTTCCTCACCAACGGATGGAGCCTCGTCATGCGCTGCTTTCGTAAGGACCCTCCCTCGTCGACGGAGCTGCCGGCGATCGCCGCAAGCTCGGCGGGCGACGTATCGGCTGGAATCGAACTGGTCGTTCGTGGCGAACTGAAAGACGCGGCCCAGCTCGGCGGCACGCCGTGAGGGGGCAGAAGGAGACGCAGCACCCGCCTGAGCGGACCCTGCTGCTGGACGCATGCGGCGTCGTGCTGGGCGAGCCGACGGAGCCGTTGTTCCGTGCTGTCGCCGCTTCCAGCGGTCTCAGCGTCTCTGCGATCGCGACGTTGTTCAGGCACCGGTTCCGTGATGATCTTTGGTCCGGCCGCATGGACGAGGCCTCCTTCTGGACTTCCCTGGCCGCGGCCTGCGGAGTGGAGCGCGCTCCAGCAGCGTGGCGCACAGCAATAGACCAGGCCATGCAGGCGATGCCGGCGGTCGGCCGGCTCCCCTCGTGGGCTGACCAGGCTCGACTGGTGCTGATCTCGAACCATCGGCACGAGTGGCTTGTCCCTCGGCTGGAGGCTCTCGCCCTGGACCGCCATTTCTCGGCGGTGCGGATCTCCAGCATCACGGGAGCGGTCAAGCCGGATCAGGCGGCGTACGACCGCCTGATCAGCAGCGCTGATCCGGCGCAGACCCTCTACGTGGACGACAAGCCGGCGAACGTCGCTGCCGCAAGGTCGCTCGGAGTCAGGAGTGTGCTGGCGGACGCCGACGGCGGCTGGACAAGGGAGGTGGACGCGTGGCTGGGAAGCTGACCGCTCCGACGCAAGAGGCCATCAGCCAGGATTTCGTAGACCGCATCCCTGACCTCGTCGCCCTGCTGGAACCCGCCGTAACCGACGTTCCTCGCCAGGAACGCCAGTGGGTCTTCTACGGCAGCCAGCCGATCGGTCAAGGCCAGGAGGGCAGCGACCTCGACGCGTTCCTCCTCCACAACGGCAGCCCACACCTTGCTCCGCACCGGCGAAGTGCCGTATGGGACGCGAGACCTGTGACGATCTACGTACTGTCACACAGTGACCTTGCCGACGACGGGCTGAGACGCCAGTTCGGCGGCTACTTCACGCTGAAGCTCTTCGGCCCCTTCGTGACCGACCGGCCCGGCCGTGACCTGTCGCTGTCCCAGCACACCGCCCGGTTCCTGGCGCCCCTCAGCGAGTTGCTCGCGCTGGGGCAGCCGGACGCGTCCTGGTCCGCTGACCAGTTGCTCGCCCACGCCCATCTGGCCTTCCTCGACCTCTACCCGGACGCCGCGGGCTACCTGGCCAGGCTCCTACGTAACCCACCGCTGATGGCCCGCGTATGGGCGCACCAGCGCCGCACCTACCTCGAAGCACTCCGGACGGCAGGGTACATCTCGCCTACAGGCACCCGCGGGGAGTGGGCGTACAGCGGGCATACACCAGTCGACGACGCCGACCGGGAACGCGCCCGCTGCACGGCCCGGTTCTGGGCCTTCGGCGCGGTCTCCCACGAAGCGGACCCCAGCTTCCCCGACGTGTACTTCCGCAAGACGGACACGCACGCGGCACCGCACGAGCAGCACGCGGCCTTGGCGTTCCTCCACGGCATCGCCGAAGGGGGAGAAGCTCCGTGATGACGACCCTGGGTGCGTGGCACGCGGCATGCAACCGCCAGACCGCCGTGCTTGAATCGCGCCGCTCACGGCAGTTCGGTCTCCGACCGGTCGTCGGTTCCGAGGCGGCTGGGGAGTCGGTACTCCCCGGTGAGGTCTGGGCGACGCAGGCGTTCGGTCGCTCACTTCCTACACCACGCTCGGCTTCCTTCCCGGTCCGTGTCGGATTCGCCGGCCGGCGGCTGCATCTGGGCCACATCGGGCTGGCCCGCACCGCGGCTCAGCTCGTCGACGACGGCGGGCAGCTTCTGCTCTTCGACGCCTCGCCCGGCTCCACGTCCCTCCTGGACGGCCTCCGCAGCGCGGTCCGCCACTACGCGGGCGCCTCGGTTTCCGACCAGCTCATCGAGTACAACTCCGACCAACGGCAGTGGCAGCACCAGGCGCTGTCCGGGTTGAGGTTGGACAGGGTGCGCCGTCTCTACGGCTGGGACGGCAGCACACCGGCCAGCGCACTGACAGACCTGGCCACCATGCTCACCTTCTTCCTCTACACCCCGGAGGGCATGGAGGAGGGAGGCGTAGCTCTCGTCGATGCCATGCAGGCGACGCACTCCGCTCTGCTTCCCCAGGCCGCACGGACGCTCAAGGTCGGGATTCCGACGCTGCTCTACCGCAGGCTCTTCCCAAGCCTTCGGCGGGAAGGGCAGCGCGGCAGCGTCCGTGAGCCGTCTTCCGTGATCTTCGCCAACGACGACGAGGCGACGGTCAAGCACAAGTTCCTGCGCTCTCGAACCGGAGGCCAGGCGAGCGTCGAGGAACAACGCGCTCGCGGTGGGGACGCGACGCGGTGCTCCGCGTTCGCCGTGATCGAGCTGCTGTGCAGACCCGAGACTGCCCAACGTGCGCTGGACGAATGCCGTTCGGGTCGGAGCTGCGGGGACTGCAAGACAGACCACGCAGCCGGAGTGGTCTCCGGACTCCGCGCCGCCACCAGGACGCCCCCACACGCAGGCACCTCGCCGCAGGTGGGACCTGCTGTCAGCCGGGCCGTAGGGGGACTACACCGGACGCCACCACGCGCCGCCACTGACCTGGAGACTGCCATCGCGGAACGGTCCCGGGTGCACCCGGAGCAGGTCGTGGTGGGCCACGGTTCCACCGAGGTCATGGACTGGCTCTTCCGCGTCCAGGCCAGACCCGGCGGAAACGTGGTCGCCACAGAGCCGACCTTCGAGCTGTACCAAGAGCTCGCGGAGCGCCATCACCTGCGCTACAGCCCTGCGACCTGGGATCCACGCACCTTCAACCACGACGCCGCCGCTTTGGCCCGCCGGGTCGATCGGGACACCACGATGTGCATCATCGACGTCCCGCACTCCGTTTCCGGAGCCGGAGGCCAGGTCACCGAGCTGCTCGACTGCCTCTTCGAAGCGCTGCCCGACGACGCCGCGGTGTTGCTCGACCTCGTCTACGCCGACTTCATGCGCACCTCGGTCGAACCGGCTTCGCGACTACTCAGCCACTATCCGCGCACCGTCCTGTTCGGATCGATGTCCAAGGCTCACTGCCTGCTCGGCGCACGAGTCGGGTACGCACTCGCAGCCGCGCCGTTGGCCGATCGGCTGCGCTCCCAGCGGCTCCCGTACGCGATGGACTCGCTGGCGCTCGCCGCAGCCCACAGCGCGCTGATGGATGACCACTCCCGTCAGCGGACCGTTCAGGCAAGTCATGAGGCACAGGCGCGGCTCACGGAAGCCCTCCAGGAGCTCGGCATCTCGTACGTGCAGACCGAGGCGAACTTCCTCCTGATGGATCTCGGCAGCCGCTTCTCCTCGGTCGCCCGCCATCTGCGCGACGCCGGAACCGCTTTCCGAGACGGCCGGCGCTGGTCCATGCCCGGCTGGATGCAGATCCATTTGATTGACGTGCCGTTCGTCGAACCCCTTATCGAGGTGCTTCGGCAGGACACGACCGGCGAGAATGTGACCTCACCTCACCTCACCGTCTGTCGGTGTCCCGCAGAACCTTGGAAGGACCACCAGCCCCATGACTGACCAGCGCATGCTCACCGGCGACCGCCCCACGGGAAAGCTGCACCTCGGGCACTACGTGGGCAGCATCGCGAACCGGGTGCAGCTCCAGCACAAGTACGAGACGTTCCTGATCATCGCGGATCTGCACATGCTCACCACCAAGAACACCCGCGAGGATATCGCGAAGGTGTCCACCAATGCCCGCGACATGGTCCTGGATTCGCTCGCGGCTGGAATCGAGCCGACCCGGGCGACCTTCTACCTGCAATCGGCGATCCCTGAAGTCAGTGAACTCAACACCCTGTTCCAGAACCTGGTCACGGTTCCCCGCCTGGAGCGGGTACCCAGCCTCAAGGACATGGCGCGGGACTCGGGCAAGGAAGAAATGCCGTACGGGCTGCTCGGCTACCCCGTGCTCCAGGCGGCCGACATTCTCTGTGTCAAGGCGCACGTCGTGCCCGTGGGTAAGGACAACCACGCCCACGTCGAGGTCACCCGAGAGATCGCCCGGCGGTTCAACCACCTCTACGGGGAGACGTTCCCCGTCCCCGAACTAGTCGAGAGCGAGGTCCCCACCCTGGTGGGGACCGACGGCCAGGGGAAGATGAGCAAGTCCGTTGGCAATGTCATCTACCTCTCCGACAGCTCTGAGGACGTACGCAAGCGGGTCGCCGGTATGTACACCGACCCCAACCGCGTCCGTGCCGACGTTCCCGGCACCGTGGAAGGCAATCCTGTGTTCGCCTACCACGACGCCTTCAACGACAACCCCGCAGAGGTTGCCGACCTGAAGGAAAGGTACCGAGCGGGAAAGGTCGGTGACGTAGAGGTCAAGGACAAGCTTGCTGCCGCCATTAACCGGTTCCTCGACCCAGTTCGGGAGCGTCGCGCACGCTACGAGGAACAGAGCGGCCTCGTTGACGAAATCATCGTCGAAGGTACCGAGCGCACACGCCGGGAAGTGCAGCAAGTCGTCTTCGAAGTCCGAAAGGCGATGGGCTTGACGGCGGCGTACAACCAACTGCGCCGCAAGGCCGAGCGTGCCCGCAAGAGCAGGGAACGCACCACACCCTGACCGACCCCGGGAAACACATGGCTTCTGGAACCTCGGTGCGGGAGCGGTCCTTCAGCTCCCGCACCGTCCACACCGTTCGCATCGTCCGTACCGGCTCCTCGGGAGCCCTCGTCCGTATCGTCCGGCGCCCCGACGGCGCACTCGTGGCGGTCAAGACCGCCCGCAATCCGCGAGTGCCTGCCACCGAGCAGGCGCGGGCCCGCGAAACCATCGCGCCCTACTTCGGCGCCAGACTCCCTGAAGTCCTCTTCGCCGGCCATCACCATGGCTACGACACTCTGATCAGCCACTGCCCGTCGGTGACCACCCTCGCCGACGTCGCCCTCCGTCCCGCGACCGCCCCGCAAGCAGCCGCGACATGGCGCGAGGTGGTCGAGGCACTCAGCCACGTGTGGTTGCAGTCCGCGCGGCCCGGCTTCGACCCCTCCCGGGCCACCAGAAAGCACGCACTGCGTCTGGGACGTGCTCGCGACGGCTTGTACCGCTCCGCACGCAGCCTGGGTCTTCCGGCAGAGGGCCGCTGCCACGTCATCGTCAACAGAACGGACCACGGCTCGCTGGACCGGATGTTAGAGCGGCTCGCTGCACTCCCGGCACCCAGCGTCCGCGTCGCCTGCCACGGTGACCCCCAACCTCGAAACATCCTGCTCGATCACGCGAATCAGTGGCACCTCGTGGATTGGGAGTGGTCCGGGCACCACCAGGACTGGCGCATGATGGCGAGCCACCTCGTCGGCTGGTGGTACGTCGAGGCCCTCCTCGCTGGCGCATACGGCAACATCACGCCGGCACGCTCCGCACTCGTGTTGAGCTACAGCCCTCCGCCACTGGCCAGTCTCTCCAGATGGATGGAACCGGCGGTGGACGTGTTCCGGCGGATGAGTCGGCCCGCCGAACTTGAGCGGGACGTCGTCGCGCTCGCTACTCACATCGCGATGCTCCTGCTCCGAGAGATACCCAAGGTCGTCTTGGACGGAAGGCACCAGCTTCTCGCCCCCCTTCTGGGCGAGGCAGCCCGGATCCTCGACCTCTCGAACTCCAACGAGCCGCACCCGCTGATGGAGCCCTTCACGCGTCAGCGCCATGCCGACGGGAGCACCACGTGGTAACGATCGGTCTGGCTTTGCCGCATTACGACGGGCTCTTCCCTGGTCCCGGCGGAACCGGGCCTCAGCGGACACGTAGTGCCCTGGACTACGCGCAGAGAGCGGAGCGGGCGGGGCTGCACCAGGTATGGGTATCGGATCACCTGTGGGTCGATGTCGCCCCACGTGACCGTCGCCGATCCCCGGACTGCTGGACCCTGTTGGCCGCCATCGCCGCGACCACTCGCCGCATCCGGCTTGGATCCCTTGTCACGCCCGCACCCCTGCGCGAGCCTGAGCTGCTGGCCCATCAGGTCTCGACGGTCGCCGACCTTGCCGGAGGACGTCTCGACATCGGCCTTGGAGCCGGCTGGAACGCCGCCGAATTCGCAGCGGTGGGTCGCCCGTTCCCGGCAACTGCCGATCGGCTTGCGAGCGTAGAGCGGACGGCCGCACTGATCCGGGCCGAGTTGGGTCCCATGGCGCCGCCGATCTGGATAGGCGGGAAGCGCAGCGGCATTCTGCGTGTCGTCGCACGCGTCGCAGATGGTTGGAACCTGGCCTGGGACCCGACGCCTGCCGACTATCGACGGCGTCTCGTCCGGCTCAACGAAGCTCAGACCTCTGCACACAGGCCCACCGCGTCCATGCTCCGCTCGGTCGGACTCACCACCGTCATCGGAACTGACGAAGCGGATCTACACAGGCGATGGACAAGGCTGCGCGACTGGGTACCCGGAGGCCACCTCGACGAGCTCAGTTTTGATACGTGGCGCAGCCGAGGGCTGATCGGCACCCCGGACGAGGTCCGCAACCGCCTCACCGCATGGGAGCGCCTTGGCATCGCCCACGTCGTGTGCGCCCTCGGTATGCCGTTCGGGCTTTTCGACGACGAGCAGATCGACCTGCTGGCAGCCGCTGCGCGCCGAGTCGAAGCCACCACCAGCACGAAGCCACACGCCCAGGAGGAGAAAGCGTGATCGACCTGCCCGACGCCGAGGCGGCGTTCCAGTACGAACAGGACTTCCTGCTCACCTGCGGCCCCAGCCGCATCGGCAAGATACTCGCTCTCCACGAGCTCTACCAGCGGATCCGGCAGGTCCCTGGTGCGATCGTCGAGTGCGGTGTCTTCCGCGGAGGGTCCTTCACCATGTGGGCGATGCTGCGGCACCTGCTGGAGACCGAGCACACCCGTTCCCTCATCGGCTTCGACACGTTCGGGGAGTTTCCCCGTGCTCACATCGAGAGCGACCAACGCATCGTCGACCACATCGAGAAGGTCGCCGGTCTCGAGTGCATCGGAGCCGACCAGCTTCGAGCGACGCTGCGCCGGCGAGGCCGAGGGCTCGATGCGAACACGACGCTCGTTCCGGGAGATGTCTGCGAGACGGTTCCCCGGTACGTCGCCGACCATCCCGAACTCGCCATCTCGCTGCTCATGATCGATACCGACCTCTACGAGCCAGCCGTCACCTGCCTCACGGAGCTCCTGCCCCTGGTGTCTCCGAACGGCATCGTCGTAGTGGACAACTACGGGGTCTTCCCCGGTGAGACTCGGGCGTTCCGCGAGTACCTCGCAGCCCACCCGGCCACGCTGTTGGAGCAGCCAGCGCACACCGGGCACCTCATGTACTTCTCGCCGCGCAGACCACCAGCGGCTCTGCCGACGAGGACGCAGGAGTCCACCTCGTGAGTACGGCGGGACAGCAACTCGTGCAGATATGGCATGCACCTGATCACTTCTCCGTCGACGACGTGGAGATCGACGACATTCAAGCGAGGGGAGGGTGCCGAGTTGATGCGTAACCGGACACCAGACGAAGTTCCTCACAGGTGCCGCCAGCGCCTGCTGGCCCACTACGGCCCCGACGCGGAGCGGTGGCTCGACGGAGCACCCGGCCTGCTGAAGGAGGCGGCAGATCGCTGGAGACTCTCGCTCGCTGACTACCACGACATCGGACACGCCTCCGTGATCACGGTGGCGACCGACCTCGACGGGCGTCCGCTGCTTCTGAAAGCTTGGCCCGACCCCATCCGATACCGCCGCGAGATGTCCGCGTTGCGGCTGTGGGCCAGAGGACCGACGGCGGGCGTCATCGAGTCGGCGGACGACCTGGCCGTGGCCGCCCTGGAACTTGTCGGCGGCCGGGCGGGCGGCGCCGAGCGGCCGGAGCGGGAGATACCGATGGTGGCCGCCGCCCTCCACGGCCTCCACACCGTCGGACGGCGCAGGCGGCGCCAGGCCAGCGGATTCCCGCTCCTGACCGATCACCTCGGCGAGGAGATGCTTCCCCGGATGAGGCGGCGGGCGCAGCAACTGGACACAAGCCCCTGGCGACCGCTGGTCGACGCGGGACTTGCAGTGCTCTCCGAGCTGGAACCGGACGCTTCCCGCGCAACGGTGCTGCACGCCGACCTCTACCGGGAGAACGTGCTGTTCGACCGCGCCATCTGTACCCGGTTCATCGACCCACTGCCGATGGCCGGCGACGCCGTGTACGACTGGGCGTTCTGGACCGTGTACTACACACTTGGGCAGGGAACCGACAGCCGGTTGGCGATGGCGTCGCGGATCTCCCGTATCCCCGTGCCGGAACTGGCGCCCTGGTGCCGGGCTCTCGCTCTCGACGGCCTGCTCAGCTACCTCGAAAGCGACGACCCGAGAGCGCAGGAGATGGCAGGCGTGCTCGGTTCCCTGTCCGCCCACGGCGGCGGGGCGGACTCCACCTCGCGGCCCTCCAGCAGCCCGGGTGACCCATCATCTTCAGGCGCTGTCGAGGGTCCTGCGGTTGCTACCGTCGGTCCCGTCATCCACCCTCCGGAAACGAAGGACCCCCGCCATGCATGATGCCCGCGCCCTGATTGACATGGGTGCCGAAGCGGTTCGTCGGCTCGCTCGTCGCGGATACTCCCTGGACCTGTCGGTGCTGGAGGACCTTCAGTCCCGCCGCAACCAGAGCATCCGCTCCGCCGACGAGCTGCGGGCGGAAGGCAAGCGGGTGGCGAGTAAGGTCCAGCAGACCGCGAAGCAGGGCGGAGACATCTCCAAGCTCAAGGAGCGGGCCCGTGAGATCAAGGAGGAGATCCGGGCCGTCGAAGCTGAGCAGGAGCGGGTCCAGGCGGAGCTTACTGACCTGCTGCTGAGCATCCCGAACCTGCCGGACGACAAGGCTCCCGACGGTGACTCCGAGGAGTTCGCGGTCGAGGTCCGGCGCGTTGGCAACCCGACGGCGTTCACGGGAACGCCAGCCCGCGCTGGACTACAACAGCCTGAGGTCCCTCTCCTACCACCTCGGCAAGTGTTTCTGGCAGAACATCGAGCAGCATCATCCCGATGCCGACAGCCTCCGCCTCGCCCCGGACGTCATCGGACAGTGGAAGCAGAGGATTGCCACCAAGGACAAGACCGTCACCGGTCCCGACGGCCGGCGCACGAGCGCAAAGGTCGAGAGGCTCAATCACCGGGACACGCTCACCCAGGTGCGGGCCTTCTACCTCGATATCGCTCAGTGGGCCCTGGAAGAGCCCGGCCGCTGGGGCCCGTGGGTGGCACCGAGCCCGGTGAGAGCTAACGAGTTGGAGCACCGCAAACTGCAACGCCGACGCAAGGCGAGGGTGGACGCCCGCACCCGCGAGCGCCTGCCAGTGCTGCCGATTCTTGTCCGCTCGGTCGACCAGCGTCGCAGGGACGCTGCCGCGACGCTGGAAGCCGCCCGGCACACCAGCCCCGGCGAGGTGTTCACCGCAGCCGGTCAGCAACTCGTACGCGCCGTGGTTCCGCACGGGACGGCCGGCCGGATCTGGGCCGAAGACCCGGACACCGGCAAACGCCGCGATCTGGGACTCGAGGACGAACGGGCCTTCTGGACCTGGGCCGTGGTCGAGGTCCTGCGAGCCACCGGCATCCGCATCGAGGAACTGCTCGAACTCAGCCACCACAGCCTGGTCCAATACCGGCTGCCCACCACCGGTGAACTCGTCCCCCTCCTTCAGATCGTCCCGTCGAAGACGGACACCGAGCGGCTGCTGCTGGTCAGCCCTGAGCTCGCCGACGTCCTGAGCGCGATCATCTGCCGAGCCCGAAACAGCTCCGGGGCCGTTCCTCTGGTCCGTTCCTACGACCGCCGCGAATGCGAGTGGCAGGCGCCAGCCCCGTTGCTGTTTCAACGACGCATCTCCGGCGAGGACCGCGCATTCACCGACGAGACCGTCCGCAACATGCTGGACCAGGCCCTCATCGCCACGGGCCTGACCGATACCATCGGCGACCCACTGCGCTACACACCGCACGACTTCCGCCGCCTGTTCATCACCGACGCCATCCTCAACGGACTGCCACCGCACATCGCCCAGGTCATCGCAGGCCACCAGGAAATCAACGTCACCCTCGGTTACAAGGCCGTCTATCCCGAAGAAGCAATCCAGGCGCATATGGCCTTCCTCGCCCGTCGCCGATCCCTCCGCCCGAGCGAGGAATACCGCGTCCCCACCGATGATGAATGGCAGGAATTCCTCGGCCACTTCGAGCGGCGCAAAGTCTCCATCGGCGCATGCGGCCGAGCCTTCGGCACCCCCTGTATCCACGAACACGCCTGTGTTCGCTGCCCGATGCTCTGGCCCGACCCCACCCAACGCGACCGGCTCGTCGAGATCCGAGACAACCTCCTCGCTTGGATCGCCGAGGCCGAACGCGAAGGATGGCTCGGCGAGGTGGAGGGGCTTCAGGTCAGCCTGGCTGGCGCCGAAGACAAGCTTGCTCAAATGGACCGACGATCTCCCGGCGGCACGGCGATCGACCTCGGCATGCCACGCATAGCCGCAGCTCAACCCACCCAGGCGGAGGGAACGGCTTCGCTGACACAATCACTGGATGACCAGCAATGACATCCGGTTCGACTGCCATCACCGTGGCGACGGCGGCCCGCTCGTGATCGTCCCCCGCATCGACGGAGCACCACTCACCGAGCTGATCGACGGGTTCGAGATCGCGACCGGGATGCAGCCAGCAGGCGACGCCTACGGCGGTCTGATGCCGGAGTTCTTCCGGTTCGGCCCGATGCAGGACCACTTCCTCGGACGGTCCACGAACGCGATGGGGCCGAAGACGCCCGTTCTCGGTTGTGAATGCGGCGAGTGGGGATGCTGGCCGCTCATGGCCCGCATCATCGCAACAGCAGACCTCGTGACCTGGGACGCCTTCGAGCAACCGCACCGCAAGGCCCGCGACTACGTGGCATTCGGTCCGTTCCAGTTCGACCGTCACCAATACGATGACGCCTTGCGGGCCCTGAGCGCGGTTATCGGCTCCGGCGTCGACGACACGGGCGCATGAGCGCTACCAGGCGCGGCCTGCTGGACTGAAGGATGGGGAAGCGGTTCATGGAAAGGTTCGAGACGGAGAGTCTGGCGCTCATGCCTGGCCAGAAGGTTCAGGCCACGGTCCTCAGCCATCACCCATGGGGTGTGGTCGTTGAGATCGTCGGTTACGAGAACGCGGGCCTGTCGGCCTCTATCGACATGATCCAGCAGTTCTCCCGGACCACGAGCGGCCATGACGAACTACTCGCGCTCTTTCCACCCATCGGTTCGCAGATCGATGCAGTGATCGAGCAAATCCACCGCTGGCATCCGCCGGTATCAGTGCGGCTCAGCATCCGGCCTGCCGACCTGGAGTCGCTGGCCTGGAGCTGCGACTTCTGTGGTGAACGGATCACGTTGAGCCCAGGTGGAGACGCCCTCGTCCTGGACTCGCGGAGCAACGACGGTCCAGGAAGCCACACCCTCATCTCCCACCGGCACTGCCTGGCCGAGCGAATCCGCCCCGAGAACCACGGAGAGCGGGCGCGAGCATTGAAGATCGGGAAGATGCACTGAGGGTCGTCAGGCCCCGCCTACCGGCCTGGCCGAGCTCGACAGCTCATTCGGCGGGAACCAACCGGTAGTTCAGAGAAGACGTTCTGGTCGCGGGAGCGCTTGTACTCGATGATGACTGGCGTCCCGTTCTCGTCCAGCCCGAGGGAGTCGATCCGGCCTCGGTGACGACCGGTGCTGTACTCGGTCGCCGAGGAACCGGATTCCGAGCATGACCTCCATGTTGGCCTCGATCAGCGTCTGAAGCTCACGCTCGACCGAGGCGGAAACCCCCGGCACCTCCGTGGCCCGCCCGCCTCTCACCCTGAAGACCTTCAGGTTGCGCATCGTCCTCCCCGGCATCGCCCGATCGTACGAGCGAGGAATCAAGAGCAGCAGAGGATTATTCCAGCTCCGGTTATGGTCAGTGTCCTCGGATGGCCGACGAATGCCTGGCAGCGCCTCTGGGTCCTGGCACCAGTCAGTGGCCCAGCACGATGGCTCCCAGGGGTGAAGTCGGAGGAGGTCCTTGGCCCATGGGCGTCCTCAATTGGCCCTGCGGGTGGCGTGCACTGGGACCGCCCGAGGCCATGTGCCGTGGACAGCTACTTCGTCTTGTTACTCATCGGCGTGGTGGGGTCTTCCTCGGCGAGCTGGCTGGCGAGCCGCTGTATCGCTGAACGGATGCCGTGGCCGTAGGCGTCATCGTTGAGCGCGTCGAGGTGCTCCTGGGCCTGGGTCAGGTGGGTGCGGGCCTGTGCGGTGTCTCCGAGTTTGTGGAAGTCCGCGGCGAGGTTGAGGTGCAGAGAGGGGTAGAACCCGCGGATGGCGAGGGAGGAGTCGTGCTGTTTGGCCCGGTCGTCGGTTACCGACGCGGCAGCGTCCAAGGCGTGTAGGTCCCAGGCGAGTTCGTCCTGTGGGTCTTGCTGGAGATCGGCCATGTAGTGGGCGAGCACGCAGCGGTGGAACGGGTCGCCGTTCGGGGCGATCTCCTGCCAGATCTCGGTGAACCGATGCCGAGCACCGTCGAGGTCGCCTGTGTGCTGCATCGATATGGCTTCCTCGATGCGCTTCATGGTCTTGTCGTCGGTGGTCACGGTAGCCTCTCCGTCGCTCGTCGGTGATCGCGGGAAGAGTAGGGGTCACCACTGACAAGGAGCGGGGACCAGCTGTCTTGACGCGCCCGCTGCGGGTCCTTCGTGTCTGTGAACGCGCGGCTCAGCCGACGACGTCGAGGGCGGTGCCTTCGACTCCACCGGCCAGCGGGTCTGTCGAGGTTCAACAACGTGGGCGCGCCCCCTCGCGAGGGCGAGCGTCGCCCCTCGGGGGTGGCCAAGGGGTGGCCGGATGCCCTTGGACGGTGCAGCACGGGGCAGCGGTGGTATGTACGGGATACGTGCTCTGATCAGGCACGATGGCACTTCGCGGGAGAGCGCGTCACGTGGCGGCACGGACGCCCCCGGTCTCGTAATGCGTAGGTCAAGGGTTCGATTCCCTTAGGCGGCTCCCTCAAAGGCCAGGTCAGACCCCCTCTGACCTGGCCTTTCTCGTTGACGCGGGCTGACGCGCACTCAGCTCGAACCCGGCTTGGAGCCCTCGAACGGGCAGGGGTGGCCAAGGGGTGGCCATGTGCGCAGAGCGCGCGCACAGGGGTGGCCGAGGCGTGTTCCACCCGGCCGCTCTCCTTTGTTCTCGTTCTTGTATGCCTTCGACAACGCGGTCCGTAGGCTGGGGCTGTGACCGAGATCCAGACCACGGTGGCCTTCAAGAGCCTCACGGCCCAGACGAGCGCAGTCCTGCTGACCAGGGGAATGGAAGTCGAGCCGACCGCCCTGCAAGGCGTGCTCGTCCACGTCGTCACCGCCACCGCCGAGCGGACCGGCTTGGACACGGAAGAGGCCCTTCACCTCGTCACCCCGGAGGCCGTGGCCGACCTCATCGCGCAGGCCGCCGACGAACGGCTCGACGGAGCGGAGGACGTACACGCCGTCCGCCCGGTCCGCGTCGACGCCCGCACCGTCCCAGCTGACCTCGGAACCCTCGGCCGCCTGGTGATGGCCGCCGCCCAGGCCGGCAAGTACGCCGCCACCAACCACGACGGCCGAGCAGCCGCCCACCTGATGGACCTGGCCACCGAGCTCGGCGCCGCCCTCGCGACGGAGGACGGCCCCAGGGTCCCCGTCGGAGTACTGGACGAGCTCGCCGACCAGCTCGACCGAACGATCGCCCGCATCAATAGGGGCGAGTGGAGCATCTGCCCCTGCGGCGAGGACCACGACCAGGACGACGTGGACACCGGCGCTGCCCGCACCATGCGCCACGATGCCACCCTCGCCCGCGATCTCCGCCCGTGAATGTCCCGACTCCCATGAGGCTGGCGCATGGTGGCCCAGCCGTTGGCGTACTGCGGATCTCTGTTCGCCGGACAGCTACTGTCTGAGATGCTGAGATACACCCGTTGCCACATCGGACGGACAGATAGGGAGTACGTGCGTGCCGCGCGCCACAGAACAGAGTGCCGACAGGCGAACGGCTTCTCGCGCCAATGAGCGGGGTGTGTCTCCCGAAGCGGGGCAGCTGGTCCGGGTTCGAGGGCAGCTCTGGGTGCCCGGTCCGTCCAGGTTGCCCATGGAGTCGTCGTGTACGGCGGTGACGGTGAAGCGGAGTTCCTCGGGTTCGCCGCCGTGGCGGGCCTGCTCGCCGTTCTTGCCGGTGGTGACGCGCTCGATGGGGGTGTGCAGGACGACGATGTCGCGGCCGAGGAGCTGCTTGGCGGACTGGCCCGCGAACCCGTCCGGCAGCACGATCTCACCCCGGGACAGCGCCACGGCCGACGCCTTGGGGTCGCGCTGGGCGGCCA
>NZ_WMLF01000220.1 GCF_014156695.1 Streptomyces durbertensis
GTGGTGCTGTACATCGTGACGGTTCCCACCATGGGTCCTCGAACTCCCTCGGGTCTGTGGGGCCGCCGGAGGCTCCGGGACGGCCCGGACGGCCGGCACCCGCCGCGCGGAGCCCGCCGTCACCTCACGTCAACGCGCGGCGCCCCCTCTCGATTCCCGCCCGCCCCCGGGCGGCGACTTGTGTGACCGGCACCACTGCCCTGTGGACGGTGGTGCGGAAGGGGCGCCCGGGCCTGGCAGCATGGTGCGGATGACACCCGTACCGCCGCCACCGCCGGAGCCGCTCCCCACCGCGGAGAGCGCCGACGCCGTGCTCGACGGGCTGGACCCGGAGCAGCGCGAGGTGGCCACCGCGCTGCACGGCCCGGTCTGCGTGCTCGCCGGCGCCGGTACGGGCAAGACACGTGCCATCACCCACCGGATCGCCTACGGCGTGCGCGCCGGCGTGCTGCAACCCGCCTCCGTGCTGGCCGTCACGTTCACCAACCGCGCCGCCGGGGAGATGCGCGGCCGGCTGCGCCGACTGGGCGCCGGCGGCGTGCAGGCGCGCACCTTCCACTCCGCCGCCCTCCGCCAGCTGCACTACTTCTGGCCGCGGGCCGTCGGCGGCGAACTGCCCCGCCTCGTGGAGCGCAAGGCGGCGCTCGTCGGCGAGGCGGCCGCCCGTTCCGGCCTGCGGCTGGAGCGTACCGAACTGCGGGACGTCACCTCCGAGATCGAATGGGCGAAGGTCACCCGGACCGTGCCCGAGGACTACCCCGCCGCGCTCGCCAAGGCCGGCCGCACCCCGCCGCGCGACCCCGCCGAGACGGCGCTGGTCTTCACCGCCTACGAGCGGCTGAAGCAGGAGCGGACGGCGATCGACTTCGAGGACGTGCTGCTGCTGACGGTCGGCATCCTCCAGGAGCGCGTCGACATCGCCGAGCAGGTCCGCGGCCAGTACCAGCACTTCGTCGTGGACGAGTACCAGGACGTCAGCCCGCTCCAGCAGCGGCTGCTCGAACTGTGGCTCGGCGACCGCGACAACCTGTGCGTCGTCGGGGACGCCAGCCAGACGATCTACTCCTTCACCGGCGCCACACCCGACCACCTGCTCAACTTCCGCGAACGGCACCCCGCGGCCACGGTGGTCAGGCTGGTCCGGGACTACCGCTCCACCCCCCAGGTCGTCCGGCTGGCCAACGGCCTGCTCGGCCAGGCCACCGGGCCGGCCGCCCGGCACCGGCTGGAACTGGTGTCGCAGCGGGAGCCCGGCCCCGACCCCGTCTTCACCGAGTACCAGGACGAGCCCGCCGAGGCCGACGCCACCGCCCGCCAGGTGCGGCGGCTGATCGAGTCCGGCGTGCCCGCGAGCGAGATCGCCGTCCTCTTCCGGGTGAACGCCCAGTCCGAGCTCTACGAGCAGGCCCTCACCGACGCCCGGGTGCCCTACCAGGTGCGCGGCGCGGAGCGGTTCTTCGAACGGCCCGAGGTGCGGGAGGCACAGGTCGCGCTGCGCGGCGCCGCCCGCGCCGGGGCCAACGACCCGATGCTCGCCGACGCCGCCGGCCTCGTCGAGCAGACCAGACGGGTGCTGGCCACCAAGGGCTGGCGGGCCCAGGCGCCGGCCGGCTCCGGCGCCGTGCGGGACCGCTGGGAGTCGCTGGCGGCGCTGGTGCGGGTGGCCGAGGAACTGGCCGCCGAGCGGCCGGCGGCCGCGCTCGCCGACCTGGTCGCCGAACTCGACGCCCGCGCCGCCGTCCAGCACGCACCCCCCGCCGCCGGCGTCACCCTCGCCTCGCTGCACTCCGCGAAGGGCCTGGAGTGGGACGCCGTCTTCCTGGTCGGGCTGACCGACGGGATGATGCCGATCACCTACGCCCGCACTCCCGAGCAGGTCGAGGAGGAGCGGCGGCTGCTCTACGTCGGGGTGACCAGGGCGCGGCGGCACCTCGCGCTGTCCTGGGCGCTCGCCCGCTCGCCCGGCGGCCGCGCCTCCCGGGTGGCGAGCCCCTTCCTGACCGGGCTGCGACCCGGCAGCGGGACGGGCACCGGCCGCACCACCACCACCACCACCGGCACCGCCGCCGGTGGCGACGTGCGGCGAGGCGAGTCCCGGCGCCCCCGGGCGGCCAGAGCGCCGGCCCGCTGCCGGGTCTGCGGGCGCACCCTCACCGACCCGGGCGAGATGAAGCTGACGCGCTGCGAGGAGTGCCCCTCGGAGCTCGACGAGGTGCTGTACGAGCGGCTGTGGGAGTGGCGGGACCGGCAGGCCCGGCAGCTCGGTCAACCCGCGTACTGCGTCTTCACCGACCGGACCCTGATGGCCATCGCCGAGACGGTGCCCGACACCGCCGCCGAACTCGCCCGCATCCCCGGCGTCCGGGCCCGCAAACTGCAGCAGTACGGCGCCGACGTGCTGGCGCTCTGCGCCGGCGAGGAGCTCGCCCAACTCGCTTCGGACGAACCGGAATCCGATCGTCCGTAAAGTGTCACGGCAACTGTGACGAACGAGAGCGAAAAATAGTTTGCGCACGCCGAGGGAATCCTCATAGCCTTCCGGACATGGAGACGGCGGGGGTTTCTCGCGCCGGCCGATCCATGCTGTACTGAACCATGCTGTACTGACCTGAATACGTTCGGGACGGGCTCCGGCCCATCCCCTTGAGACGCCGAGAGGAGGCGACCGAAATGTTCACGCTCATCACCACCAAAACGACCGGCCGTACCGGCCTTCCGGTCGCCGCCTGCCTGGGCGTCTCGCGTCTGCGTGGCACCGGTGTGTCCTTCGCCGGACTGCCCGCCGCCGCACGGACCAATGGGTTCGCACTGGTTGATGAGCGCGTGTTCGACGGCAAGCGTCCGTCCGCCGACGAGCGTCTGTTCGCGAACGAGCGACCGACCAGGGCATCCGTGGCAGTAGCGGCGGCACAGGTGGAGACCCCTGCCGACGTCGCCGCGGCGGCGGATGCCGGCACCGGTCTTGCCATGGCCAGCCAGACGACCCGCACCACCGGCATCGCCTGCGCCACCGGTATCGCCGGTGCCGCCGCCGCGATCAGCACGACCAAGCAGTACCGCACGACCAAGCACCACTCGATGTGGGCCTTCCGTGGGCCTGAACCCTGGAGAGATCCAGCCTGATCAGCGCGATCAGGTCGGCACCTTCCAGGGCCGCGGAACCCACACCGGGATCCGCGGCCCTTCTGTTTGCCCCGGCACCAGCCGGGGCGACCGGGCCACCGGCCACCAGCCGGAGACGACCGACCGACGAGGAAGCAAACAGCAGTGCACACGCCGACGCACGTCCCGTCATCCCGCACCGACCTGAACCTGCCTGATCACTCGGAGGACTCCTTGACCGCCCTGACCACCCTCAACCAGCTCGACGAGGCGATCGACCGCCTCGGGGTGGCCGTGCCCTGCCGCAGCTACGACCCCGAGGTCTTCTTCGCGGAGACCCCGGCGGACGTCGAGTACGCCAAGTCGCTGTGCCAGACCTGCCCGCTGAAGGACGCCTGCCTCGCCGGTGCCAAGGACCGTCGCGAGCCCTGGGGCGTCTGGGGCGGTGAGCTGTTCATCCAGGGGGTCGTCGTACCGCGCAAGCGCCCCCGGGGCCGTCCCCGCAAGAGCCCGGTCTCGGCGTGAACACCCCCGGCACGATCAACCGTCCGTTCCCCCACGGAACCACCAAGCAGGACTCCATGACCGCACCCATCCACGACACCTCGCTCAACGACCGGTCCGACAAGGCCGGCATCACCCTGAACAGGAACCGAGAGATGCAACTCCTTCCCGAAAGCCTGAGCCGAAGCCACATGCAGGACAGGCTCTACGAGGCCGAGTCCCAACGGCCGGCCCAGCGGCTGCTGGCCGCGCGCCGGATGCAGCGCAAGGCCGAGCGTGCCTCCCGGCGCGCCCGCCGGGCGCTGGCCATGGCCCTGATGCAGTAACCCGGCCGGTGGGGGACCACCACCAGCCGAAGAGAAGACACACCGGCACGTCGAACCGGACGCCGGGCGACGGCCCTCGGGCCGCGTCCGGCGTCTGGGCGTTCCGGGTGTCACGTCGGGCGTGGCGGCCGCCGCGTCCGACGCGCGCCTCACGCCCGGCGGTACCGTCGACGAGTGGCAGACAGTCGACGAGCGGCAGAGAACAGTACGGAGCGACGGGACGACAGCTCGGCCTCCCGGCGGCCCACCCCGCTCGCGTGCGCCACCTGCGGCACTCCGGCCGAGGGCGACGACCCGCCGGCCACCTGGGTGTGCTCGGTGGAAGGCGGAGCCGTCCGCTACCTCTGCGAGCGCTGCGCCCGGGAGAACATCAGGTCGATCGAGGGCCGACTCGACACCGCCTGGTGGTGACGGCCCGGCGGTGACGGCCCCGGTGCTGACGACCCTGTGGTGGCCTGCTGGTGGGCCGTGGCGCTCACTTGACGAGAGGCACCTTCGAGGCCGAGCCCTCGTCCCCCTCCTCCTCGACCTGCTCTTCGACGAAGCCCGGGAGCCAGGCCTCGAGTTCGTCGCGCATCCGGACGGAGGCCTTCAGCTGGCACAGCACGCCGATCGTGCTGAGGGTCACCCGGTGGATGAGCAGGTACTCCGGCGGCAGGTTGAGCTGCTTGCCCAACTGGTGGGCCGGGGAGCGCCGGTCCGCGATCCGCGCCGCCTGGTCGCGGATCCAGCCGCGCGAGAACTCGAACTCCTCCTCGCTGGCGGGCTCGATGATCGGCAGCAGGTACTCGAGCATCGCGTCCGGGTCCAGCTCGATGGACTCCTTGACAAAGCCCTCCTCCCGCAGCAGCGCGTAGACCTGCTCCGCCTCGCCCTCCAGCGTCAGCCGCAGCGCGGTCCCGATGGTGGGCGGAAGGCCGTCGGGGAGCCGGTCGACCGTGCCGAAGTCCATCACGCCCAGCCGGCCGTCCGCGAGGAGGCGGAAGTTGCCCGGGTGCGGATCCGCGTGCAGCAGCCCGGTACGGGCCGTGCCCCCGAAGAGGAAGAGGGTCAGCAGCTGTCCCGCCCGGTCCCGGTCCTCCTGCGAGCCGTCGGCTATCACCTCGGAGAGCGGGGTGCCCTCCAGCCATTCCGTCACCAGGACCTGCTCGGCCTGGTACACCACCTGCGGCACGACCACGTCCGGGTCGTCGGCGAACTCCTCGGCGTAGGCGCGCTGCGCCTCGGCCTCCAGGCCGTAGTCCAGCTCCTCGGTGATCCGGTCGCGCAGCTCCGTGATGAGCGGCTTGACGTCCATCCCCGGCACCATCGGCCCCAGCAGTTTGGAGAACCTGCTCAGCTGGTTGAGGTCCGACACCAGCGCCTCGCCGGCCCCCGGGTACTGCACCTTGACCGCGACCACCCGGCCGTCGTGCCACACGGCCCGGTGGACCTGCCCGATGGAGGCCGCTGCCGCCGGCCGGTCCTCGAACTCCTCGAAAAGGTCGCGCCAGTCCTCGCCGACACGCTCGGCCAGCACGGCGTGCACCGTCGCCGCCGGAAGCGGGGGAGCGGCCTCCTGCAGCTTTGTCAGCGCCGCCCGGTAGGGCTTCGCCAGATCCTCCGGGAGGGCGGACTCGAACACCGACAGCGCCTGCCCCAGCTTCATGGCGCCGCCCTTGAGCTCACCGAGGACCTTGAACAGCTGCTCGGCCGTCCGCTGCTGCAACTCGGTGCCGACCAGCTCCGCGGAGTAGCCCGTGATCCGCTTGCCCAGGCCCCATGTCGCCCTGCCCGCGTACCCCAGCGGCAGGGCCGCGAGCTTGACGGTACGGGTCACGGCCCTGCGGGGAAGGTCTGACATGGTGGTCCTCCAACTCCCAGACAGCGGACGCTGCTCAGACGCCCATTGTCACCCCTGCCGCTTCCACCACTAAGGGCCGGTCGCCTCTGTACGTGAAGCCGCACCACAGGGGCACTCCGACCACGCCGGCAGGGGCTCCGACTCCTTGCGGAGCTCGGGCAGCACGTAGCACTCGCGGAGCCCGACACCGGCCGCGGCCTCGCCCTCCACGTGGCGCAGCACCAGGGCCGCCGCAGCCCCCGCGACCACGCTGGCCAGCGCCACGTCGCACGCGGGGATCCCTCTCGCACGGGCGTTACGCCACTGGCCCACCACCAGAGGCCAGGTCGGCTCCCGCTCGGCCCGGCCGAGCATCACGCACTCCGCGCAGGCACCGGCTCCGGGGCGCACCAGCGGGCCGACAAAGCCCGTACCCTCCACGATCCCCGTGTAGAGGTGGGCCCTCCCGGCCTCCATCAGCTCCCATGCCGCCGCGGGATCGGGCGCGTAGGCGGCGAGGCCGTCACGCGGCGCGAACACCACCAGGTCGGCCGCCGGTCCCGCCTCCGCTGCGCGACGCACCGACGCCGGCGGCGGGCAGGCAGGCGGTGAGGAGCCGGCGGGCTCCCGCTCGGTGCTCGGCGGGAGGTCGTCGGCGCCGGGATCGCGGGGGCGCGGCACCCGGGCCCACGGTGTCGCTCTGGCGACCGCTCTCCGCAGGGCGGAGAGCCGCCGCTCGCCCGCCCACTCCGGGGACACCCCTCCGGGCGCGCAGTCGGACAGCGACACGCAGCCGCCGTCCCTCGCCTCCACCCGCCCCACGCCCGCCGCCGACAACAGGGCGGCCAGCGTGGAGCCCACCCGGCCGCCGCCGCGGACCTCCACCCTGGCGGCCCGGCGGGCCGCCAGGCGACGCAGGGCCTCGCCGGGGGCCGCGTACACCACCGAGAGCGAGGCCAGATCGGGCCGGAGGCGCTCGCCGACCTGCGCGGCGGTGCTCCGGTCCGCCGTGGAGTCGTCCAGCACGCCGGCGGCCAGCAGCCGGTCGAGGAGCGGTCGGACCCGGGCGGCGCCCAGTCCGAGGGTCTGCGCGGCCTCGGCGAGCTGGGGCAGGCTGCGGGTGCCGTCCAGCAGGTCGAGGAAGCTGCCCGTCGCGGTGTCGACCGGGCCCACTTGGATGGCGTGGGCCGGAGCGACTCCGTACTGGACGGTCGCACGGTTGCGCCAACCGCGCCGCAGCGCGGGCTTGATCATCGGATGCACGGCTTGACCTCCCTGATCGGATGCCGGGGAACGTCGCCCAGCATGCCGTCACATCCGCGGCCTCTGCGTCGAGTTATCCACAAGAGGCGTCTATCATCGTTTTTGATCCTGATTGCGCCGGGCTATCCACAGCTTCCCGAGGCGGCACACGCCCCTGACGGCGGTCCGCTGTACCGTCGAGGAGTGCCCGCAGAACCGCTGAACAGCGCCACCGGCCGGCGCCCGGCCGACCGGCCTCCGCCCCCACCGCACCACAGCTCCGGGTCCTCCGAGGTGGAGGTGCGCCGCAGCAGCAGACGTCGCCGGACGGTCTCCGCCTACCGCGAGGGCGGTCGGACCATCGTGCTGCTGCCGGCCCGGATGTCCGCGGCCGAGGAGCGCCGCTGGGTGGGCGTGATGCTCGACAAGCTCGCCGCGCAGGACGAGCGCAGAAGGCCGGACGACGAGGAGTTGGCCCGCCGCGCCGAACGGCTCTCCCACCGGTACCTCGAAGGCCGGGCCCGCCCCGGCTCGGTGAGATGGGTGACGAACCAGAACACCCGCTGGGGCTCCTGCACACCCGCCGAGGGCAGCATCCGGCTCTCCCACCGGCTGCGCGGCATGCCGGCGTACGTCATCGACTACGTCCTCCTGCACGAGCTGGCGCATCTCCTGGTTCCCGGGCACGGACCCGACTTCTGGCGGCTGCTGGCCCGCTACGACAGGACGGAACGGGCCCGCGGCTTCCTGGAGGGCGTGATCGCCGCCGACCGGCTGCCGCGGCCGGGAAGCGGGGCCGCCGGAGACCGGGACGGGGCGGAACGACCGCAGTGAGCGGGGAAAGGAGTTGAGGTCTCACGGCAAGCCGTGGGCCAGGACGCGCTAGCCTGGCGCGCGAACTGCAACAGCGACGGGTTGGGGGACGGGCGTCACACATGGCCAGGGAATTCCAACGGGGCCACAAGGCCCGACTCAGTGATCTCACAGCGGGCACGGATCTGTACGTGGGCGTACAGATCAACGCCCCCGGAGTCACCTTCGACATCAGCTGCTTCGGCCTCGACGCGGACGAACGGCTCTCCGACGACCGCTACTTCATCTTCTACAACCAGCCGAAGTCACCGGAGGAGTCGATCCAGCTGCTCGGCGCCCAGGCCGGTGACACGGAGTCCTTCCGGGTCACGCTCGACCGGGTGCCGGACGGCGTCCGCCACCTGTACTTCACCGCCACCATCGACGGCGAGGGCGACATGTCCCGGGTCGCGTCCGGGTACATACGCATCGTCGCCGGTGGCGAGGAGGTCGCGCGCTACCCGTTCACCGGCGCCGAGTTCAGCACCGAGCGGGCGGTGATGCTCGGAGACGTCTACTTCAAGGACGTCTGGCGCTTCGCCGCCATCGGCCAGGGCTTCGACGGCGGGCTCGCCGCACTGCTCAAGAACTTCGGCGGTGAGGTGCTGGAGGAGCAGGAGGAGCAGCCCCAGCAGGAGCCGCAGGAAGGCGGCCAGCCGGCGGGCCAGCCCCAGGCGGCGCCGGGCTTCGCGCCGCCCCC
>NZ_WMLF01000221.1 GCF_014156695.1 Streptomyces durbertensis
CTCGTGGGCTCGGAGTTGTGTATAAGAGACAGGTGTAGAGGCGGTATTCCGACAGCAGGCCGATGGTGGTTGTCGGCTCGCTGATGTCCAGGCAGTGGGTGGAGATGGCGGCGGCCACGATCTCCTCGTCCAGGCCGGGGTCGCGGTGGCGGCCGCGCAGGACGAGGGCGAGGTGGCGGCGGGCTTCGGCGAGCAGGTGCCGGCGGTGGAAGCGGCCGCCGTCGTTCATCACGAACACCGTCGCGGTGACGTCGACGGCCGCCAGCGCTATGTCGACCACGGCCGCGACACGGGCCCGGATCGCGGCGGCCGCGGCGCGGGCGTGCTCGAGGAGGGAGTTGATGACGTCGGCGGCGACCTTGGAGGTGAGGATCGCGCTCACCTTCCACCAGGCGCGCAGCTGCGCGAGCGGCTGGGTCTTCCGCTTGGGCGGGCGGGTCTTGCGGGCGGCGATCTGGTTCATCTTGGCGCGGGCCCGCTCGGAGACCACGGGCAGGAACCGCGGCTCGCCGTCGTCGTCGACGGCGGTGACGTACTCGTGCTCCAGCTCGGCCAGGCAGGCGGCGATCTGGTCGCTGCGCCGGGCAGTCCAGCGGATCAGCTCGTGCGGCACCCCGGCAATCTCCATCACAGGCCGACGCCCCAGGGTGACGATGCGCGGCTCGGTCGCCAACCCCAGCTCCTCGCAGACCTCAGCGGCCACCAGCTCGTTGTAGAGCGCGGAGGCGGCCACGGTGTTCTCGTGCAGGGCCAGGGTGTGGATCGAACCCCACTTCCCGTCCAGGCGCTGCCCCTTCACCGACAGCAGCAGATGGTCATGGAGCAACGGCCGACCCGACCGCGCCTCGTAGTGGCGGAAGCGCGCGGCGACCAGACCGCCCGGCGGCCGGACCCGGTAGACGCCGTCCTTGCCGTACCGGATCACCGCGACCTCGTCCTCGATCCACTCCACCACCCGTACGATCGCCCGCTCGTGCGCGGCCTCGATCACCCGGCGGGTCTCCTCATCGGCCAGCGCCCACAGGAGGTGGATCGTCGGCTGCGGCCGGAACACGAAGTCGACCCCGGTGACTGTCACGCGGCGTCCGAGGGCGCCGGTCCGATACGCCTTCTTCGGGGAGTCGCCCGCGGCGAGCCGGCCGGCCTCGATCCGATCCGCGTACGGGTGGCGGCCCCGCTCGCCGAAACAGGTTCCGCAGCTGCGCCTCGGTGACCTCCTCACCCGGCGCAAGTCCGAGCACGGCCAGGCCGCGGCCCATCCAGCGCCCGGCCGGGACCCCGGCCTGCTCCTGGGCGGCGCGCAGCGGCGTGCGGGCCGGGCGACGACCGTCGCCGACAACGGTCTCGCGGAGGTAGTAGCGGTACATCTGACCGGCCCGGATCACCCTGATATCCACTGTCATGCAGACCACGCCACACGGCTCTGACCTGCAAGAAAAGGCCGATCAGCCCGGCGTCCCGCCAGGCGGGAGCAGCGGCCGAACTTTCTTCACCGGGGCCCGCCGGGCGGGAAGCGGACCCGGGCCGGACGCGAATGTCATCGCTCTCCGGCAGCCCTCACACCACGACCCGAACAACACCATCCAGCACCACTGAGCATCACCACGCGCCAAGGAACGAGCACCGCCAAGGAAGCACCGCCTACCCAGCCCCCGGCAACCGCCGGGGGCTTCGTCGTGCTGCCCGGAGGAGACCACCGTGCCCACCTTCGAGACCCTCCCCCGCTTCACCGCCGACCTCCAGCACCTCACCCCCGCCCAGCGCCAGCGCTTCCGCCACGTCGTCCTGGATGCCTTCGTCCCCGACCTGCGCACCGGCCGCCAGTTCCGCCCCGGCTTACGGATCAAGGGAGTGCGCTGCGCGCCAGGCGTCTACGAACTCACCTGGGCGCCGGACGGCCGCGCGACGTGGTCGTACGGCGGGGAGATAGTCGCCGGGCTCCCCCACATCGTGTGGCACCGGATCGGGACCCACAGCATCCTGGACCGGCCCCTGGCCGAAGGCCATCTTGCGGGGCGGGGCCGCCGGTTGGTTGGCTGATCGTTCCGATGACCAGGAGGGGGCACCGCGTGGCAGCGAACGAGGCCGTGACCGAGGCGGAGCACGTGAAGAGTTTGATCATCAGCACCGCGTCGGCGCTGTGGGAGGACAAGGAGGCTCTGGGCAAGTTCCTCGACGTCGTCCGGCGCAGCGAGACGTTCGCCCCGCTCGCCGACACCATGGCAAAGTCCGAGGTCCGCCCCGCGAAGCCCACCTTCTACGGCGTGAAGAGCACGGAGTTCCAGGACTGACCGTCGCCGCGGTCGCCGGTCTCGCTCGACGCCCACAAGCAGGGCGGCGGCGCCACCCGCTGAGGTAGGGCCACCGCCTTTTTCAGCGAGTTCCACCCGTACGAGTGCCACAACGGGCGTTCTGAGGCTGGTCCCGGCGGCGACGGATCAGAGGTCCACTTCCGGGCCAGTCCCGACTGCGTGAACGAGAACACCGAGTTGTCCGAGCACGCGCAGCGCCTGGGCGGGCTCCATTGCGGTCACCTCTGGGGCTCGCTGCAGCACTTCGGTGAACCTTGGGTGGATGCCCTCCGGTGACTGGGCGGCGGCGCACGCGGCGGGCACTGCTGCCAGACGCTTGCGGATGCGCGCAGGGTCGGGGGCTTCCGCCTTCAGGACGTCTTGGTACGGCAACCACAGCGCCTGCCAGAGGAGGGCGGCGGCCTCCATGTCCGGTCGGCTGACTTGCCATCGGCCCTCGTGGAGCGCGTGCGCCGCCTCTCGGAGAGCGGTCTGCAGGGTCCCTTCCATGACAGGAAACCCTATGGTCACGGCCCGTGAAATCGTACAGTTCCGCATATGGCAGAGACGGCGTACGACCTGGCACTTCAGATTCAGCGGGCGCATGGGTGGGGCGGCCGACCGCAGATCTTTGACGATCGAGCCCGGTTGATGGTGCGTGAGGAGAGCCGCTGGCTCGGGGTGACCTTGTCGCGGTACGACGGCAGCGTGCTGCTGCACGCGGGCGCGATCGGCCCCGACGGCACGCCGACCGATCCCCTGGCCGAGGCCTCCACCAGCTCCAGCGACATCGAAAGCGTGCTGGAGCAGGTGGAGGCGCTGTGGCAGCGGCTGCCGCGACCCAAGCACCTGTAGCGCGGCCGGCCCGAGCGCCTCGGCCGGCCGCCGCCCCTGGCCGGCTCAGCGCAGCGCGGTCACGCCGAGATGCAAGACCGGCCCGCTCCCTTTCTCCGACCGCGCTGGCATATACGGGTCTTGTCAGCTCTTTACCACGCCTTCCAGGCCCTCTGACCTGCTGCTTTGTGGCCGCTTTCCGGGGCCGGTGTCACAGGTAGCGTCACGGGTTCTGGTAGGCGTTGTGTCACCTGTGTTGGCAGCGTCCGCTCCGGGGTGGGCCCGCACGAGCAGGGCTAGGTTCCGGCTCGTTCGAGTTCCGCCACGAGGCCGACGATGCCGGGGTCGGGCCGGGGGATCGTGCCGAAGTCGTCGTCGTCGCTGATCTCCAGGCGGCACATCGCGTTGGTGAGCGCTGCGGACAAGCGAGTCGTGCAGGGACGGGTGCTGGCTCCTGGCGGCGGGGGAGGTGTGTCCGTGGCCGGTAGCAGGGAGACCTTCAAGCCGGATCTGGCTGCCCAGGCGAACTCCGCCCAGTGTTCCGCGTCGCGGAACTCGCCGTGCTGGAGGTGGTGGAGGTAGAGGCAGTGGGCTGCGGTCAGGGAGTCGGCGCCGGCGGCGAACTGCCACCAGAAGCGGGCGGCCTCGTTGCCGCCGACGAGGTAGAGCAGGCAGGCGAACGCCAGGGCGCCGTCGGGGTCGATGCGCTGGCGGTCGTCGACGAGGAGTCGCATCGCGGCTAGGGCCGCCTCGTCCCGGATCACCGTGCAGGAGAGTTCCTCGAGCAGGCACGCCGCCTCGTGGTGCAGGGTCCGGTTCATCAGGGGTGAGCGGGCCTGTTGCCGGCTGCCGGAACCGGCGGCTTGTCTGACGGAGCGTGCCCTGGTCTCCATGGTGCGGGCGCTGGTCCACACGACGCGGCTGGCGATCCGCTCCAGCGCCGTCTCGGAGTCGAACGTGGCGAACACATCGTCGGGGGTTCTGGCCGACGCGAGTTCAGCCTCGATCCGGGTGCGGTGCTGCTCCCTCCGGTTCTTCCTGGTCACCGTTCCTCCTGGGTGCTGTCTTCGGGAGCGTCGCTCCATGTGATCCCGAGGTCTTTCGCCAGTCGGCGTCGTGCGCCACGCAGGTGTGAGCGCACGGTCGGGTACGAGATGCCCATGATCCGGGCTGCGTCCTGCTGGGTGCGCTCCATCACGTAGTGGAGCAGCACCACGTCGAAGTGCCGCTCGGGCAGGCGGGCGATGGCGGCGAACAGCCCCAGCCTGGACTCGAGGACTTCCAGCCGTGCGCGGGTGCGTCGGCGGACTTCGGCGAAGGCGGCGGTCTCGACCAGCGCCATCGGCCGCTGCCGGTCCTGCAGGCGCCGCGACACCTCTTCCTTCAGCGCGGCGAAGGCGTAGGCCTCGACGCTGGGCTGGGCCAGGACGTCCCGCCACACGGTGGCGAGTTGGACGAAGACCTCCTCGACCGCGTCGATCGCCTCGTCTTTGTCGCCCAGCTGGAGGTAGGCGTACCGCAGGTACACCTTGTGCCGCAGCACGTAGAAGCCGGTGAAATCGCTGGGCAGGGCGCCCCTCAACGACTCCCGCACCACGCGCGGCCGTCCTGACGACATTCCCTCGCCGGCGCTCAACGGCCCCACCCCACACGGCAACGCGGGCACGTAGGACGCCCGCAGCGCGTCACCGGCGTTCGCTCGGCTACCAAGATGCGTGCGCCGATCCGTACGCCCACGCCGAGAGCCCGCCGCGCCAGCCGGCGCCCGTCAGAGAGGAGCACTCTCCCCACCACTCCAGCAGTCACCAACTGCCATGCCGTTTCCAGATCCACAAGGGAAACCTTCCAGTACGTCGCTACGGCGCCATCCCCCCCAACTCGGCGTCGAAGGGCACCGCTTGCGCCCTCGTCACCACCCAATCCAAAACCCCGCACATGTGTGCACGGCATCCCTCACCCATTTAGCGGAGTAGGCGCATCCGCTTTCCGCGCGCGCCCCCCACGGCTGACTCGTACCGGTGATCGGAGGGCCCGTCGGCATCTGTCCGCAGGCCGGCGGGCGGACTGTAGGAGCACAGGTCCTGAACCGGTCAAGAAGGCGGCGGCGACCCCAAGCAGAGGGGCCACCGCCGCTTCTAACGGGCGCGATCAGATCGGGTGGGTCGCAGGTACGGCCTGCCGTTCTCTGTGCTTGTTGAGCAGGTCCAGCATCTTGTTGAACTCGTCCGTCGGCATCTTGTGAATCAAGTGGTGTGCCGCGTCGACACCGTCTTCGTAGGGGAACCGCTTGGGGTGCTGGCCTACCTCTCCGGCTGTCGCTTCGGGCGGGCTAGCCTGTCCCGGGACAGCTGGCGCGTCCTCCTGCTGTGCGTCGGCAGGCGGCTCCTGTTCCGCAGCGGCCGGCGGGACCGGTGCCGGGTCGGCCGGAGCCGTTTTACGGCCGTAAAACGGCTCGTCGTCCTGCTGCTCAGAGTCGGCGGGTGGCTCGGCGGTCAACCGTTTGGGAGCGGCGGCCCGCTTGGCGGCCTTCTTGGCGGCCGACCGCTCAGCAGAGGCTGCCGCCCGCTGCTTCTGCTCGTCCTGCCACCATGCCAGCTGCTCCGTGCGGTCCCACTTGTTGTCCCGGGCCAGCCTGCCTAGCGACCGGGCAGCATCAAGCGGCATGGCCTTCCTCCGCACCAGGTCCTGAACCTCCGGGGCCAGGTGAGTGAGGAGGATGCGATGGGTGACCCATCCGTCGACCCGCTCGAAGTGCTGAGCGACGGCGCGGTTGGAGCCGAACTCGGCTACGAGGGCTTGGACCGCGTACGCCTCTTCAATGGGGTTGAAGTTCTGGCGGTCGACGTTCTCGGAGACCACGGCTTCCATGAATGTCTTGCGGTCTTTTGCCAAGCCGTCGTCGACGACGCAGTTCAGGGCTTGGTTCTCGGCCGCTTTGGCGCCGCGGTATCGACGCTCACCGGTGACGAGGACGTAGTCGACGTCGCCGATCTGATTCGCATGGTCGGGCCACAGCTTCAGGTAGGCGCTGCGGCTGACGGCAGGACATGCCTGGATCTGGCGGCGTCGCAGGCTTTTCCCGAGGTCGATCAGCTCGGCTTCGGTGCCGAAGTCGGTACGCGGGTTGACGCCGTTGGGGGCGAGCCGGCCGAGAGGAACGCGGAGGAGGCGGCCGTCGGCTCGGGTGTCGACGACTGGGGTGTCATCGTCATCGCCGAAGAAGTCGTCGAACTCGTCGTGCTTGGTCATTTATTGGCCCCCCACGTACTTCTGGCGGCGGAGCTGGTGTTCCAGGGCCAGGGACACGAAGTCCTGCTTGGCCTTGGTGGCGATGTGGTTGGACTCGTACTGGGTGCAGAGCCGTCCGTTGGTGATGCCGCGGGTGTGCGGCTTGTAGTGACGGACGGTGGCGTTGTACAGCTCCCAGCCTCTGCGTTGGACGAGGCTGATGGTGCGGTCGCGGTCTGCGGTGCCGTCGCGGGGGTCCCAGTTGTTGACGACGACGCCGTAGGGGATCTGGCGGGGGATGAGGACCCGTTCGACAGTGACCTTGGTCGGGGTGAAGGCCGATCCTTCTGCTTCGAGAGGGACGATGACGTCGTCGGCGACGTCGAGGACGGCGCGCAGCGCGTCTCCGGTGGTTCCGTCGCCCAGGGGGTCGATGGACTCGTCTTCGTCGTCTTCGGCCTTCAGCGGCATGAATCCTGGGGTGTCGACGATGATGATGTCGGCCTTGGCGCTGCGCAGGCGACGCAACTTGTCGATGCTCTGGCTCGCGTCGACCACGCGGAAGGGGACGGGCCGGCCAGCCTTCTTGACCTTCTCGGCGTGCTCGATGCTGGTGCCCTGTGGGTCTATTGAGACGACCGCAACGGAGGGGCTTTCGCCTGCCGTCTCGCCGTCGACAGCATCGCAACCAAGGATCTCGGCGTAGACCGCAGCGAGGTTGACCGACAAGAGGGACTTGCCGACACCGCCCTTGCGGTTCAAGAGCACGGTGATGTAGGGCATGTACTACTCTCCGACTACTTCCCGGGAACCCGGTACTTCGGATGGACGGGAAGCATCTTCTCAGAAGATCCACGGGGTCCTGGCGGGGCGTGCGGAGCGCGGCGGTTTTACGGCCGTAAAACCGTCGCGGAGCTGACTGCCCAGGAACGCAAAAAGCGGCCCCCGTCGCCCGGGTTGAGGTCCGGACGACGGGGGCCGCTTCGTGGTCGGTGGCGCGGTGGACTCGTACGGCGGCACCGCCGCAGCCGGCCCCGGGGGCCGGCCTTTGGCGGGCGGCGAGTATGGCGGTGAGCTCCGCGACGGCCTTCCGTCATCAGCGCGGCTCTCGGCGGCACAACCACGCCTGACCGTCCCGGCCCAGCACGTGGTGCGGGAACGGCTCGTGCTCCACGTCCTTTACGTCCGGGTCCCAGAACCACTGAAAGGGGAAGGCACGCACCCCCATTTCGAGGGCGATGACGGCCCGGTGGTGCCCTTCGAAAACGAAGACGAGCCGGTCGGTTGCGCGGACGCCCAGCAGGAGCGGTTCCCGGATCCCGTCCCTGGGGATCGAGGCCCGCAGTTTCTCCAGCACCTGGCGGTCCCGGCCGTGCCGCTCGTGGTACCGGCGGGCACCGGCCCACGTAGCGAACTCGGCAGGCCGGACCAGGCCCCGCCGGAGCGCTGCGGTGCGCATGCGACCGGTCCAGGGCTTGCCGTCGATGACGCGGACAGTCACGAGCGCATCCCCCGGCGACGGAGCAACCTACCGAGCCGGTAGCGGAGCGAGGCGTTCTCCTCGCGCTCCTCGATGGCGTCGGCGAGTAGCTCCTCGAGCTCAGTCATCTGTTCTTCGGCGAACCACTGGGGCTGGTAGTCGTCTCCGTGGCAGACCGGGCACAGGTGCTCGTGTCCGTCGAGCTCGTGCCATGGCGCGCAGCCGACGTCCTGGCAGTCCGGCTGGGTGGGGTCCTCGCCGATGCCGGAGCAGTATGGGCAGCGTGTGAATCGGTAGTCGATGGGCGCGCCATGGTGGAGGTCGGAGTGGAGCTGGGCGAGGCCGCGGACCCCGAGTTCGCACAGCAGGGCATCTGCGGCGAGGACCTGGCGGCCGATGCCGGTGTCGTGGTGGTCGGCGAGGATCTGAACGGCGGTGCACCAGGCGAGGGTGGAGCGGTCGACCGGCGCGGCGTAGTTGCTGGCCCACGGGTCGGCCGGGTTGAGGTCGGTGGGCGGCGGGGCCGCCGGCGCGGTGAGCGGGATGCCCAGGGTGGTGAGCTGGGCGGTGACGTCGGCGGTGCGGCGGGTGAACTGGTCGAAGACGGTGGTGGGCATCGGCCCTCACATTCGACGGGGCCGCCGGGACCATGGTGGTCCCGGCGGCCGGAGCG